>JBJTGN010000236.1:0-2513 GCA_046093905.1 Actinomycetota bacterium | reverse complement strand
GCATACGAAGTGTTCGAAGTGACCGGCAAGAATCCGCTCCTGGATGTTGCGCTCAAACTCGAAGAAGTCGCTCTGACCGACGAGTACTTCACCAGCCGACGGCTCTACCCCAATGTCGATTTCTATTCGGGTCTCATCTATCAAGCCATGGGATTCCCGATTTCGATGTTCACCGTCTTGTTCGCAATTCCACGTACTGCCGGATGGCTCGCTCATTGGCAGGAATTGCTGTCCGACAAGGATCAAAAGATCAGCAGACCACGACAGTGGTACACGGGCGCAGACGCCCGGGACTACACGCCACTCGCTGCTCGCTGACGCTGGCACGATGATCGCCGAAGTCGATCCTCTCGCTCCTCACGAATCGACGACGCGCTCCGCGCCCTCGTGGGCACGAGCTCTGTTCGGGCTCCTCAGTGGTGCATCCGCTCTCTCGATCGCTTCACTTCTGGCAGCACTCCTGTCCACCTGGTCGGCTGTCGATGCGGTCGGAAGTTCGTTCATCGATCGAACCCCAGCATGGCTGAAGGACCTTGCCATCACATGGTTCGGCAACGACAACAAGACAGCTCTGCGAATCGGCATCTTTGCGGTTCTCGCGGTCCTTGCGTTGACTCTCGGGATTGCGAGCCGCACCTCCCCGACACCCATCCTGCTCGGCATCGTCTTTTTGACAGTTCTCGGAGTTGTGGCGATTTCCGAACGACCAGGCAGTATCAGTCGAGCAATTGGTGCTCTCATTCTCGGCTCAGCGGCGGGATCCATCGTCTCGGTTCTGCTCTGGCGTGCCATGACATCCCATGCACGTCGCCGAGGCACACCCTCCGAGTCGCAGGCTCCACTCGGTTGGGACCGGCGTTCGTTTCTGATCGCAGCGACAGCCGTCGCCGCAGGCTCCGCTGGTGCTGCTGCAGTGTCGATCCGCAAGGGGCATCTCGACGCAAGCAGGATCGAGGTACAGCGTCCTGCAACCCTGCCGCAAGTCGGAATCGATGGCCGCGCTGTCTCTCCCCCTTCAGACATACACCCCGACATTCGTTTCATCACTCCGAACGATGAATTTTTTCGCATCGACACTGCCCTGTCGTTTCCCCGAGTCGATCTCGAAAAATGGGAACTGCGCATTCATGGTCTCGTCGAAGAAGAAATCAGACTCAGCTATCAAGACCTCCTCGACCTTCCACAGACCGAGAGGATCATCACGTTGTGCTGCGTCTCGAACGAAGTGGGCGGGCCGTACATCGGCAACGCTGTTTGGCAGGGTGTACTTCTCGCCGACGTTCTCCGAACAACCCGAATTTCACCAGAAGCCGAGCAGGTGTTCAGCAGCAGCCTCGATGGTTGGACATGTGGCTTTCCTGTCGAGAACGCTCTCGATGGTCGTGACGCCCTCATCGCAATCGGCATGAACGGTGAACCGCTCCCACTTCGACACGGCTTTCCCGCGCGTCTCGTTGTTCCAGGTCTGTACGGATATGTGTCGGCAACCAAGTGGCTCTCCGAGATCGAACTCAATCGCTGGTCGGACGGCATCGGGTACTGGCTCCCGCGAGGTTGGGCGCGTCTTGCTCCCGTCAAGACTCAGTCGCGCATCGATGTGCCTCGCCGCAATGCCAACATCGATCCGGGTCCTCTCCGGATCGCTGGAGTCGCATGGGCTCAACACGTAGGAATCGCCCATGTCGAAGTTCGCGTCGATCGCGAACCTTGGGAGCAGGCCACCTTGAGCAATGACGTCTCCGATGACACGTGGCGCATGTGGACCTACGACTGGGATGCAATTCCTGGAATTCACACGATCCAGGTGAGAGCCACGGACAAGAACGGCATCACCCAAACCGAAACCGTCACTCCGGTTGCTCCCGATGGGGCAACAGGGTGGCACACGCGTCGAATCACTGTGTCGGACGCATGACACGAACACGTGTCATCATCTCTCGGTCCGGCAGGACTCGAGATCAAAAGCCTTGTGATCATCGGATGCCACCCGACAACCGATCCTGTCGAGATGGCCGGTGAGCTCGGCATACATAGATGTCAACTCGGGCACGAGAAGTGTGCGGGCGAGTTCCGCAGCGAAGATCTCTTCCAGGTGAACCCCGTCCGGGCGTTGCTGACGACCAAGTTCTGAATTGGGATCAGCGAGAGCGTCGTCGATGTTGATCCGAGCGACGAACTTCCACGTATTGCTCCAGCGCTCGATCTGCGATCGCCAAGCTTGCTGAGCTTCTGGCTCGTCCCCGAGAACTCCCTCATCTCCCCGTGTCGAGGGATTGTCGAGGACGACGATCGGAATCGCTCGCGGTGCCACTACTTCAGCCAGAGAGTTCATCAGAGCATCGAAGTCGGCGATGTATTGGGAGCTTCCCGGAGCGACCACACTCCCCGATGGCGATCGGTAGGACCATTGATTCGACACGCCTCCAACGATGAACAAGAGATCGACCGCTTCGATATTTCTGCGGACGATGTCGATGGTCTCCGGACAGTACGACGTCGACTGGGTTTCGCGT
>JBJTGN010000235.1:0-1666 GCA_046093905.1 Actinomycetota bacterium | reverse complement strand
GAGGTCTTCATCCGGGACAGCGAATCCGAACTGGAACGAGCGGGGAATCGGAGTCTCTGGTCCGAGGACACCGAGGCGTGGAAGGCCGCCAATCTCGTCGGCACCCCGGAGCAGGTGGCCGAGAAGATCGCCACCTACGTGAAACTCGGTTGCCGGGGTTTCGTGCCGTGGTGCCCCGATTATCCGGACACCGAAACCATCGAACTCTTCGCCCGCACGGTCCTGCCGGCATTCCGGTGAATCCGAACGTCGCGTCCCGTGGGATCGGACGGACGAGCGGAATCAGACGTATGAACGGAAGATGATCTCGGCCACGCAGGAGGGTTTGGCTGCACCTTCGCATTCGAAGGTGAACTCCATCGTCATCTGAGCGCCATTGGGGATCTCTTCGACTTCGAGAAGTTTGACTCAGAGTCGGACTTTCGCACCCACGGGACCCGGTGACGGGAACCGAACTTTGTTCGCTCCGTAGTTGACGCCCATCGAGAAGCCTTCGACACGAACAACTGTCGGATAAAGCATCGGTCCGAGGGAAAGGGTCAGGTAACCATGGGCAATAGGTCCACCGAATGGTCCCGACTTCGCCTTCTCGACGTCGACGTGGATCCACTGGTGGTCACCTGTGGCGTCGGCGAAGGTGTTCACTCGCTCCTGAGTGATCTCGAGGTACTCGCTGTACCCGAGGTGCTCGCCGACTGCAGCTTTCAGACCTTCAATTCCCTTGATGACTCGTGCGCTCATGGCGTCAGCCTAGTCACGCGGCGCCCAGCGGATCTCACGTGTACCACAGGCGCTGATGTTCGCGACTTTGCCGATGGAGCAACAGGCCGCACAGGGCGACATCGAAGAGGAATCCGATGAAATTGTTTCCCGTGATCATGTCGAAGATGCTGAGGTCGAGATCCCAGAGGATCCAGATGCGAAGCGCAAACGGTGAGAATGCTCCGACGAGAGCGAGTCGGTAGCCGAGTCGTCGATCGTTCGCCATCAAGAAGCCGCCCACGATGTAACTCACGATGATTGCCGATCCGACGAGTAGCCCGAGGAATCCCTTGTAGGCCCGGGCGAAACCGACCCAGTCCTCACTGCCGAGGAATCCGACGAGAGCGAAGAAGCCGTTGAGGTACAGGAGCCACGTTGCAATCTGCAGTGTCTGCGGTTGCATGCGGTCGAACCATTTTCGGAAATCCAAGGGTTGATGGGAGCGTGACGAGGACATGCCTCAAGCGTCGCACATGCCATCGCTGCTGTCAGATCCTGTGGATCCGACTGTCGACGACACCCTCGGTAGCCTGAGGAGGTCATGAGATCCGGTTTCGTCACGCTCGTCGGTAGACCGAACGTGGGGAAGTCGACGCTGGTGAATGCCATCTGTGGGCAGAAGATCTCGATCGTGTCGGACAAACCCCAGACGACGCGTCGTCAGATTCGTGGCATCCTGACGAGGCCCGAGACACAAATCGTCTTCGTCGACACCCCCGGGCTTCACAAGCCGGTGAGTGCGCTCGGGACACGCGTCAATGCGGCTGCAATCGAAAGTATTCAAGACGTCGACGTGTCGTGCTTGGTCGTCGATGCCACAATGGGTGTCGGCTGGGGTGACCGTGGGGGTGCGCTGCGTCTGGGGCGGCGCCAGCCGGTCGGGGGGGAGACGAAGGTCGATGCG
>JBJTGN010000234.1:0-9389 GCA_046093905.1 Actinomycetota bacterium | reverse complement strand
CCGCGTATTCGTCGATGCAGGCGATGGAGTCGAACGCCACGTGTGGTGCGGCGCATTCAACATGAAGCCTGGCGATGTCGTTCCCCTTGCACTTCCCGGTACGAAAATGCCAGATGGCCGAGCTATCGAGCCCAAGCCGATTCTCGGGATTCCGAGCGATGGCATGTTGTGCTCTGCTCGAGAACTCGATCTCGGTGTCGATCACAGTGGGATTCTCATCATGGATGGCGAGAGTCCCCTTGGGATTCCCTATTCGGAAGCACTCGGTTTGAACGAGGAAATCGTCTACGACTTGGACGTGCTTCGCAACCGGCCCGAGGCATTCGGGCATGTTGGTATCGCACGTGATCTCGCCGGCCGATTGAACATGGATGTGAAAACGTCGGCTTCCTCGATTGCAGATGTGGCTCCAGACTTGGGATCTCTCGTTCGCGCGTCGGTCGACATCGAGGCGCAAGAGCGCTGTCCGCGTTTCACAACGGTCGTACTCAGTGGAATTGTCGTCACGGACTCACCGAACTGGATGACGAGTCGTCTTGCAGCCGCTGGAATGCGCCCGATCAACAATGTCGTCGACGCGAGCAACTACGTGATGCTCGAGTTGAATCAGCCGAATCATCCATACGACTTCGACACCCTCGGAGGTGGAGGGTTCCGAGTTCGAGTGGGCAGACCCAACGAGTCGCTCATCACTCTCGATGATGTCGAGAGAATCGTGGACGAAGAGACGTTGTTGATCTGCGATGCCGAGGATCGTCCGATAGGACTTGCGGGCATCATGGGGGGTCAGAACACGGAGATCTCCTCCTCGACGACTCGCGTTGCGCTCGAAACGGCATGGTTCGAGCCGATGGGAATCATGAGGTCGGTGCAGAAGTTCGGTTTGCGTACCGAGGCATCAGCAAGATTCGAGCGGGGTGTCGATCCGTGCGCTATCGAGGCCGGAATCGCCCGCTTCATCGAACTGCTGAAACTGACATGTCCCTTGCTCGTTGTGCATGAAGGCTTGTGTGATGAGACAACCGAGCATCTACCTGACCCAACAGTGATCGAGGTTCGCTCGAAGCGCGTCGGAGACCTTCTCGGGCGAGCGTTCACCCCGGAGGAAATCGAGAAGTTGATTGCGCCGATCGGATTCATGGTCGAGTCCGATCGAGAAGATTCGGGACGGTTGCGAGTCACCGTTCCATCCTGGCGACCGGACTGTGCCCTCGAGATCGACATCGTCGAAGAGGTGGCGCGCCTCTTTGGTTACGACCGGCTGGGTAAGACAATTCCGAAGTCGACGATGCCTGGGTCGCTGAGCCCGGTTCAACACAGGCGCCGCCGACTGCGAGAGATCTTGCACGGTTTCGGCGCAAATGAAGCAATGCCGCACCCATTTCTTGCGAACGGAGATCTCACGCGAGTCGGCCTCAGTGAAGATGCGGTGCGCATCGTCAATCCACTCGCGGTGGGAGATGATGTTCTGAGGACGTCGTTGCGACCAGGACTTCTCCAAGCGATCGCATTCAACGACTCGCATCGTCGAACCGGGCTGACGTTCTACGAAATCGGGCATGTCTACCCCCCGAGCGACGACGTCTTGCCGGCAGAGTTCGAATCCCTCGCAGTGATCATGGGTGGGGCTGATGCCACGCGCGCAGTTCATCTGTGGCGCGAGATTTCTGCTGGGATGGGTTGGGGGGCTCGACTCGATCAGTCGAACGTTCCCGCTGGCCTCCATCCCACCCGCTCGGCATCTTTGTCGATTGGAAAGACAGTGATCGGATCGCTCGGTGAGATCCACCCAGGAGTTCTCGAAAACCTCGGAATCTTGGAACGCTGTGCTGTTCTCGAACTCGACCTGAGCAGTCTGCTCGCCATGGAGCCAAAGATTCCGCAATGGAAGCCAACGAGCCGCTACCCGTCGGCTGATTTCGACTTGGCGTTCATCGTGCCGAACGACGTACCTGCGGAGAAGGTCGACAAGAGCCTTCGTCAGAGTGCGGGAGCATGGTTGAACTCGGTCGAATTGTTCGATGTCTATCGAGCGCCAGAACTCGGGGATGCCCGCAGCCTCGCGTACAGGGTTCGAATCCAGGCAGCTGACCGGACCCTGACGGATTCCGATATCGGATCGATTCGGACCAAGTGCATCGATGCAGTGGCGAAAATGGGTGCCCGCCTCCGAGATTGAGGACCATCGCCGTATCTCCATTCATACGCCTGTATGATCATGCGCTGTGTCGAAGCAGATCATGAAAGCGGCTGTCATCGGGGCCTCGGGGTACACCGGAGCGGAGTTGTTGCGTCTCATTGCATCCCACCCGCACATGACTGTTGTCTGGGCGTCAGGGGACTCTCAGGCAGGATCGCTCGCTCGTTCGATTCACCCGAGTCTGTCGGCCGAATACCCAGATCTTCTTCTTGTGGATTCGGACCCGAGAACGATCGTCGAGCGCTGTGAGGGAATCGATGTCGTCTTTCTCGGTCTACCCCATGAGGCGAGTCTTGCTCTCGTACCTGAACTCGTGGATCGGGTTCGATGCGTGGTCGACCTTTCTGCTGCGTTCCGTCTCAGAGATGCGTCGGCATATCCGCGCTGGTACGGGTTCGAACACAATCAGCCGAATTTGCTCGAACGAGCGGTCTATGGACTCCCGGAGTTGCACAGATCACGACTCATCGGCGCATGTCTCATCGCGACACCTGGCTGCTATGTGACTGCAGCGACGCTTGCCCTCGCACCCCTCGTTGCACAAGGAGTGATCCGCGCTCGAGGAATCATCGTCGACGCTGCAAGCGGAGTCTCGGGAGCGGGGCGTGTTCCAAAGCCCTCGTCGCACTTCGCAACAGTGAACGAAGATTTCACCGCGTACGGGCTCGTCGACCATCGCCATACACCTGAGATGCAAGAACAGATCGGGGCAGAGATCTTGTTCACGCCTCATCTGGCGCCGATGAATCGAGGAATTCTCGCAACCTGTTACGCGCAGCCTGCAGAGGGTTTCGATCCACGGGGTGGTCGAATCCTCGACGCCCTCCACGATGCATATCGCAACGAGAATTTCATCGTTGTCTCCGAGGGCATTCCGTCGACAAAGGCAACTCTCGGCTCGAATGCTGTGCACATCACGGCGCGCTACGACGAACGAACGCAGCATGTCATCGTGATCAGTGCACTCGACAATCTCTGTAAGGGTGCGTCAGGGGGAGCGCTCCAAGCAGCAAACGTTGCACTCGGACTTCCGGAGGAGTCCGGTCTCAGCCGTATCGGGGTGTACCCATGAAAGCGAACTCGGACAAGTTCCAATCTTCGATCGACCTCTCTCAGAAGACGGATCCCGCTCAGCGTGCAGCGATCCTCATCGAAGCACTCCCGTACATTCGGCAGTTCGAGGACAAGATCATCGTCGTCAAGTACGGCGGCAATGCATTGGCAGGGGCATCAGAAGCTGATGCGCTGTCGTTGTTCGCCCAAGATCTGGTGTTGATGCGTCTCGTCGGTCTCAAACCAATCGTGGTGCATGGTGGAGGTCCACAGATCACAGATCTGCTCGCGAAGGTCGGTAAGAAGACCGAGTTCCGAAATGGTTTGCGCGTCACGGATGCTGAGACAATGGACATCGTGAGGATGGTCCTCATCGGACAGGTCAATCCGCGGATCGTCTCGGAGATCAATGTCTACGGACATCATGCAGTCGGCGTCAGTGGTGAAGATGCCGGATTGATTCAGGCCGTTCCACGTGACTCATCGCTCGGGTTCGTCGGAGACGTTCAAGAGATTCGTCCCGAACTGCTGTATCGCCTCCTCGATGACGATTTCATACCCGTTGTTGCCACTATCGGAGTCGATGAAGCGGGTCAGGCGTACAACATCAATGCCGACACTGTGGCAAGTTCGATAGCCGTGGCAGTGAAGGCGGAAAAGCTGATCTACCTGACCGATATCGAAGGATTGCGATCCGATGTCGACGACCCGACGAGTTTGGTCAGTGCTGTGACTGCGAGCGAGCTCGAAGCGATGATCACAACGGGAACGGTGTCGGACGGAATGATTCCCAAAGTTCAGGGTTGTATCGATGCGGTTCGAGCCGGTGTTGGTCGAGCTCACGTTCTCGATGGACGACTGCCGCACGTGCTCTTGTTGGAACTGTTCACCGATGCTGGAATCGGAACGATGATCGAAGGAGATCAGTGATGGCCTCTTCCCATGGGTTCGAGACAGCACCGCACGAGTACTGCCCGTTCATGCCGGTCTTCGCTCCTCCGCGAGTGATGTTCGAACGTGGCAGTGGCACCGAGTTGTGGGATGTCGAAGGTCGTCGATATCTCGACTTTCTCTCTGGAATCGCAGTCGTCTCCCTCGGACACGCGAATGCAGTTGTGGCCAAAGCTGTGTCGGAGCAGATGAATCGACTGCTCCATGTGAGCAACTTCTTTGCGAATCCTGTTGCAACCACGGCTGCGGCAGACATCGATGCTCTGCTCGCTGAGGTCACGGGTCACCAAGGGCAAGTCTTCTTGTGCAACAGCGGTGCTGAAGCCAATGAAGCCGCGATCAAACTCGCAAGAAAGTTTGGGGGCAGAGGACGACACACAGTCATCAGCGCCTATGGAAGCTTTCACGGCCGAACGTTGGCAACTTTGGCCGCAACTGGTCAGCCTGCAAAACACGAACCGTTCCAGCCGATGCCAGAGGGTTTTCGCCATGTTGCCTATGGAGATCTCGCTGCTCTCGAAGCGGCAATCGATCAATCGGTTGCCGCGGTGCTTCTCGAATCGATTCAGGGTGAAGGCGGTGTGGTCGAAGCAGGATCGGAATATCTGAGTGCAGTGCGCAGGCTGTGTGACGAAGCGGGCATCTTGATGATGGTCGACGAAGTACAGACTGGGCTTGCTCGTACCGGACGTTGGTTCGGATTCGAATCGGATCTGCGCGACACCGTGACTCCTGACGTCGTCACGTCATCTCGCGTGACTCCTGACGTCGTCACGATGGCCAAAGCTCTGGGAAATGGCTTCCCTGTGGGCGCCTGCTGGGCGAAGAGAGAGATCGCCGCAGTCTTTCGTCCCGGTGATCACGTATCGACCTACAGCGGAACGGCGATCGCCGGAGCTGCGATCTCAGCGGTCATTGCTGAGATGCGTCGCATCGATGCACCTCGACTGGCGCGCGAACAGGGTGCTTATACAGCCAATGTGCTGTCGTCCATTCCTGGGGTCGAAGCGGTTCGAGGTCAGGGTTTGCTCCTGGCAGTCGAATTGGGTCCTTTGCGAAACGCAAAGGCGGTCAACGATGAACTGCTCGCTCGGGGAATGATCGCCAACGCTGTGACGGCGAGTGCCTTGAGGATCGCCCCACCACTGACCGTGACCCGGGACGAGGTCGATGAATTCTCCGCGACTTTGTGGTCGGTGCTCGCAGATGGCATCGGAGTGGGTTCATGAGACATTTCACCGATATTTCAGCACTCGATACGCCGGACCTCTTGGACATCTTGAGGCGCTCGAGGATTGCTCCAGCCGACCTCGGCCGACCAGCAGAGGGCGAGGGGGTGGCTCTGATCTTCGAAAAGCCGTCCAACAGAACTCGCCAGAGCATGGAGATCGCCGTTGTTCAACTCGGTGGTCATCCGGTGTACACGCGCGGAGAGGAAGTCGGCTTCGACGTTCGAGAGCCTGTCGAAGACATTGCTCGGATCTTGTCGGGATATCACGCGGTGATCGCTGCGCGTGTTTTTTCGCACGACGTCATCGACAGGCTCGTGCAGAGCAGCGCCGTGCCGATCTTGAACATGCTCTCGGACAGATCACATCCTCTACAAGCCCTCGCAGATGTGCTGACGATGACTGATGAGTTCGGATCGATCGAGGGAAGAACAGTTGCCTACGTCGGAGACTTCAACAACGTGGCTCGCTCACTGGTCGAGGCTTGTGTCATGCTCGGCAGCCACTGTCGTATCGGGTGCCCGCAAGGGTATTCAGTTGGTGCATCCGAGCTCGAACGGATGAGAGCATTGGGGTCTGGAACGATCGAAGTGTTCGTCGACCCCATCGAAGCGGTCGAAGGTGCTCATGCCGTACACACGGACACTTGGGTGTCCATGGGGCAGGAAGCGGAAAAGGAATCACGAAGGCAGATCTTCTCGAACTATCGCGTCGACGAGGCTCTGATGAACAGAGCAGCGAGCGATGGAATCTTCATGCATTGCCTACCTGCATACAGGGGTTTCGAAGTGACGGCCGAGGTGATCGATGGGCCACGAAGTCGAGTCATCGCCCAAGGACACAATCGACTCGACTCAGCTCGTGGCGTGCTGTCCTTCTTGCTCGATGGGCGGGACAGTCGATGAGCAGTAAAGCCCAACGTCAGCAAATGATCACGACACTGATCGAGCAGCACGCTGTGATCAATCAGCCACAGCTCGTTGAACTTCTGGCTGAACACGGCGTGTCTGCAACGCAGGCCACAGTTTCACGCGATCTCGAGGATCTCGGAGCAGTGAAAGTTCGGGTTCCCGGGGGAGAAGCTGTCTATGCAATCCCGGAATTCGCTCCTGCTCGACTAGCACCTGAGGATCAACTGCGGCGAGTCATGAACGAGTGGGTGGCGGACATTCGGTCGAGTGGCCCGATGGTTGTCATTCGCACACCTCCTGGATGTGCTCATGTTGTTGCATCAGCTCTCGACAGAAGCGGGCTCGACGGCCTTCTGGGTACCGTTGCCGGAGACGACACGATCTTTTGCATTGCTGACGAGGACATGGGCGGAAAGAACTTGGCAAGACTTCTGAGCGAACTTGCAGGGATCGATCCAACCATCGCGCGCAAACAAACGAAGTCGAAGGGGAGCACACAATGAACAGTGTTGATCCGTCATCGGGCGACGACGCACGAACGTTGTGGCACGGGCGTTTCGCGGCATCTCCTGCAGAAGATCTGATCGCTTTCACTCAGAGTCTCTCGTTCGATCGCACACTGTGGCGAGAAGACATCGAATGTTCTCGCGCCCACGTACGAGGTCTCGCTCACGTCGGACTCTTGAATGGCGATGAGACGAAGCAGATTCTCAATGCTCTCGATGTCGTCGAAGACGAGTTGGCGAACGGTGCATTTGTCTTCGCGCCGTCGGACGAAGACATTCACACGGCGATCGAGCGCCGAGTCACAGAGTTGGCCGGGCCAGCAGGAGCAAAGTTGCACACCGGTAGAAGTCGCAACGATCAATCGGTGACAGGTCTCAGACTCTGGTGCAAGCGTCGTATCAACGACATTGCGGCGCGGATCATTGCTCTCCAGGAGGTTCTCCTCGACCGAGCGCGGTGGGCATTGGAGGAAGACGTCTACCTGCCTGGGTACACCCACTTGCAGAGAGCTCAGCCAATTTCGTTGGCCCATCATTTCCTTGCCCATGCGTGGGCTTTCGGCAGAGATCTCGAGCGCCTATGGCAGACACTCGAACGTCTCGATGTGTCGGTTCTCGGTGCAGGAGCTCTTGCAGGTTCCTCTCTTCCCCTCGATCCGGACTTCACCGCTCATCACATGGGCTTCCCACGTCGATTCGACAATTCCTTGGATGCAGTCAGCGACCGAGATTTCGTCGCCGAGCTGCTGTTCGATATCGCCTTGATCGGCACACATCTTTCTCGACTCGGGGAGGAATGGGTTCTGTGGACGACGGAGGAATTCGGTTTCGCCGTTCTCGATGATGCATATTCGACGGGATCCTCGATGCTTCCGCAGAAGAAGAATGCCGACATCGCGGAACTGTCGCGAGGTAAGACCGGTCGTTTGATCGGGAATCTGACAGGTCTCCTGGTCGTACTGAAGGGTCTTCCTCTCGCATACAACCGCGACCTCCAGGAAGACAAAGAGCCACTTTTCGATTCCGTGGGACAAGTGATGCTCGGGCTTGCGGCGGTCACTGGGATGATTGCAACTGCTCAGTTGAATGCCGGAGTGATGAAGGGCGCTGCAGATGCGCCGGTGCTCGCGGCGACCGATCTTGCGGAGCACCTCGTCCGGTCAGGAATGCCGTTTCGGCGAGCGCACGCAGTGGTCGGGTCGATCGTCCGACGGTCTCTGGCAGGTGAGGGCGCGCTGATCGATCTGGTTCGGGCTGAGCCACTTCTTGGTGACGAGGCAGCAGAACTGTGTGGACCGGGAGTGGCGGTGCGGAATCGCACCACTCCTGGTGGAGCGGGACAAGGACCGGTGGCAGTACAGATCGAGACGTTCCAAGGATCTTTGTCGCGATGGACAGATCGCCTGACAGCGCAACAGAAGAACGATTCGGAAAAGGGAGCGCGCTAGTGGATCTGCAGTTGTTCGGAGAAGTAGTGGTGACCATGCTGGTCATTTTGGATCCGCCCGGAAATGTGCCGATTTTTCTTGCTGTCACGAGGCAGCTCAACGAGCGCGAACGGCACAAGGCCTCTTACATCGCAGTTGCCACAGCTTTCTTGGTGATTTCGATATTCGCCATCGGTGGACAGACGATTCTCGAATACCTCCACGTGTCAGTCCCTGCTCTGCAGGGGGCGGGTGGACTCCTCTTGCTCCTGGTCGCTCTTCAACTCCTGTACAACAAGGGCGGCGACGATGGATACGTCGAGGCTTCTCCTGAACAACGAACGTCGATAGCGATGGTTCCACTTGGAACTCCACTTCTGGCGGGACCGGGTGCAATCGTGGCGACCATTGTCTTTTTCGGTCGTACGGACGGAATTGTTCAGTGGGCGACCGTACTCATTGGAATTGCCGTGGCACTGTTCGCTTCACTTCTCGCATTGAGGTTCAGCGGTCTGGTCCAGCGCATCGTTCGTCCCACCGGTGTACTCCTCCTCGCTCGGGTCGCGGGCATGATTCTTGCAGCTATTGCAGTGCAGATGATTGCCGACGCTGTCACCGAATTGGTGAAGGTTGGCTCGGAGTCGATGTGATGTCTCCATATCGACATTCGATCACCGTTCGCTACGGTGAATGCGACATGCAGAGAGTTGTTTTCAATGCCAACTATCTCGCGTACGTCGATGATGCAGTGGACAATTGGATGAGGTCAGCTCTCTCGTCGGAACTGGAACAGGCTGGCGATCCGACGAATCTGCACAACGTGGGCTTCGACTTCATGGTGAAGAAGGCGACAGTGACCTGGACGTCTGCTGTTCGTTTTGCAGAGACTGTCGATCTTGACTGCTCAATTGCACGTTGGGGGACGACAAGTTTCGATGTCGAGGTTCTCGGAACCGTTGGGGGCGACAAACGCTTCGATGCCGTCGTCACCGATGTCAGCGTGAACCCGGATTCTCAGAGACCAGTCCCAGTTCCTGCTCTCGTGAAGGATTCCTTGGGGTTCACGAACCCCAGTTGATCCAGTCTCCATGGGGATGTGCCGTGGCGAGCCG
>JBJTGN010000233.1:0-3796 GCA_046093905.1 Actinomycetota bacterium | reverse complement strand
TAGATCGTCACAGGCAGAGCAAGAGCGAGTGACACCCAGTGCCACCCGTCGAACTGCAATGGGCTAATCATCGACATCAACATCCCCGGCGTTGCGCACACAGCGCTCACGATGAGCCGCCGGCGGATGTCGGTGAGATGCGCCTCGGTCGCGATCTCCGCTGTCGACAGGCCCTCGCCCGCGTCCGGGGTGGGCGCAACCGCTCCATATCCCATTGCTTCGATCGTCGAAATCAGCGTCGACGTCAGCTGGCCGTCGTCGGCCGGAGCGACCGCCCGAGTGGCAGAGCCGCCACCCAGATCGTGGACACCCAGATTGTGAACACGTTGGATCGCGGCCTTGGCTGTGGCGTAGTTGACCGTGGCCGAAATACCGTCGATTCGGTTGAGTTTCTTCTCGATTCGCGCCGCACAGGCAGCACAGGTCATGCCGGTGACGGCAAGGACAATCGGCTCCTCGGTGGCTGTCGGCGACACCATATATATGCGTCTATCTGTGATGCGCCGTGGCGCACACCCGGGTCACCCGGCGACTGCCTCGAAACCGGCTTCGTCGACAGCGGCGACCAAGTCGTCCCAGGCCACAGGCTTGGTCGAATCGACCACGACAGCTTTCGACTCGAGATCGACGGTCACACCGGTGACGCCGGCGATCTTGCTCACTTCTTCGGTCACGGCCTTTTCGCAGTGACCGCATGTCATTCCGGGGACCAGAAACTTCGTCTGTGTGGACATGACTCCTCCTTCGAGACCATTCCTCGTTTCAGTCTGCCGTCGGGCGCTGGGTGAAATGCGGGTGACGCTTGTCGAGGAAGGCGGCGATGCCCTCTTGCCCATCGGGGGCGACGACACCCGTCGCCATTGCCTCGACGGCGATCTCGTACGCGTCGGGCTGGTCGAGGCCGACCTGCGCGTAGAACGTGCGCTTGCCGAACGCCTTCGACCACACCGACCCTCGGGTCGCCCGGGAGATCAGATCCCACACGGCGTCATCGAGTTGATCATCGGGTACGGCGCGATTGATCAAACCCCAGTCGACAGCGGTGCGGGCATCGATCGGGTCACCGGTCATGGCCATTTCGACGGCGCGTTTGCGGCCGATATTGCGCGCAACGGCCACGAGCGGTGTGTGGCAATACAGACCGCCTTTGCCTCCGGGAATTGCGAACGATGCCGATTCAGCGGCGACAGCCAGATCGCACGACGCCACCAGTTGGCAGCCGGCAGCGGTGGCGAGCGCATGCACTCGGGCGATTACCGGCTGCGGGATCGACTGCACAAGATCCATCATCTCCGTGCAGACGGTGAAGATGTGCTTGGCCGTGGCTTCGTCGGCTCCGGCCATGTCGCCGAAGTTGTGGCCAGATGAGAAGACCGGTCCGTTGGCGGCGATGATCACGCCATCTGCGTCGGAGGCGCCGATCTCTCTCAGGGCGGCCGTGATTTCGAGCATCACATCGAGTGACAGCGCATTGCGTTTCTCGGGCCGGTCGAGTGTGAGCGTCGCGATGGCGTCACGGCGGGTCACGACGACGGCGGGTATCGGCGAGGCGGTCACGGGGTCATTCTCGCGCCATCCGCTGCCATTTTCCGATATGACCTCAGATGGTGCGCAGGTGTTCCTCGAACTGGGATGGTGTCATGACCGGTGGATCTTGCTTTTCCCATTCAAGGAGGTCTTTGTCGCCGGAGACGATCAGGACAGCGTCGTTTTCTCTCGCCAACGCAATGATGAAGTCGTCAGTTGGATCTCGTTTCTCAGACCGAGTTCCTCCAGGGTCGTCAACGAGGTCGACCAGCGTCTCGATCGTGCTCACGTAAAGCTTCGCTGTCTCGAGGCTGACCCATTTTCGGAGGCGAGGACGTCGCAATAAGACCTCGTGGTCCTCATCGAACAAGGCCGGACACATCACGATCTCGAAGTTGGCTCTTCCGGTCAACCACGACTCGACGAGGCGATACGAAGATCCACGTTGAATCGCTGCCGACACGAAGACACTCGCGTCAAGTACAACCGCCATGGGTGTTGAGCGGGTCAACGCGAGTCGCCGCGGCGCCGGACGGCTCGGACTTCCTCGACAGCAAGGTCAATTGCATCGGCCTCAGCAAGTGTGCTGTTCGCATCCACCGTGGCAGACAGCGCAGCGCGGGTTTCTGCCGTGAAACTCTCCCACGCCGACTGGCGCGTGACGCCGAGGGCGTCACCGATCTGCTGCCACGACGCACCAGCGGCTCGAGCTGCGATGACCTGGTCTCGCCGAATGCGTTCGAGTTCGTGCTCGCTCTCGGTGAGCACGCGAAGGGCTGCCAGCGGATCTTGGGGAAGGTTTTTCACTGACAGGAGAACACTCACAGTTGTAAGGCTATCCTGACATCGACAGAGGGGCAGCGCGTCTCGACAGGAGGGTTCGAAGCCGGGGGACAGGGAAGGGCCGGGCGAACTCACCGGCCCTTCCCCGCGAATCATCCGGCTGTGAAGACTCCTTCGAGATGCCAGATTCCCGAGAAGCCGTCGAAGGGTCCGCCGACGATCTGGCTGACCCACTCGATCACGAAGCGACCAGTGGCCGCGTCGTAGGTTCCGGTGAGGTCGGTCGTGAGTCCGGGGCGTGAGCCATGTGGCTTGGGCGAACCCTGATTGAACTGCTGACCGTTCCATGCAACCGACAATGCGCTCACGTCACCGCTGAGTGTGCCAACGCCGTTGAACACGATGCTCGGTGCTGTCACGGCTGCACCACTTACGGGATCGGTCTCGTTGCTCGACAGCGCAAAGTTCACGCCGAAGAACTTCACCGGTGCCGTGATCGAGTTGGCAAGACCGTTGCCAACTTCATCGAACGGAGTCTCCGGCTGAGGCTGGAACGATCCGGTGACGAGTCCAGCGGTTCCCTGTGCGAGAGCGGAATACGTCTGATCGGCGCACGTCGAGTCTGCGTTTGCGACGAACGGGCCATCGGCCACGGTGCCTCCGCCTTGCACCATGCGGAAGTACGAACCGGTCACTGCTGCGGCATCCGAGCACACAGCTGCATCGATGGCAAAGGTGCCAACGAGCGGGCCTTCGGTCACCTCTCCCGGTGCATCGGTCGAGGGTGCGTCCGTCGCCGCTGATGAGTCGTCGACCGCGACGCTGGCGTCGCTGCTCGAGTCCGAACTGTCACTGCCACAGGCACTCAGTCCCGCAATCAGTGCGATGCTGCCGGCGAGTGCACCGACCCACGATGTGCGTGATGTCTTCATGATTCTCCCTTGATTGTTGGAACTGCGCCTGCTGAAGCAGGCTGTGATGGACCTGTCTCGAGTGAGACCGGTGATCGACGACGGCTGTGCACCGCGCCGAGAACGATGAGCAGCACACCCGGTGCCACGAAGAACCACGGGAAGAGATCGAACGGCGGCAGTGCGTCGACACCCTGATAGTTGGCGACGTTGTCCCCCATCGCGCCGATCATCGGTGCCATGTCGTTCGAGATGCGCGGCCACTGAGCAGAGAAGTCCTCGACGTTCTGAGTGATGTCGGCAGTGGTGAGCACCGGCACGATGTCGTTGCGCAGATTGCCTTCGCCGGCACCGATGACGAGGAAATAGCCCTGCATCGTCTGCACACGTTCGGTTGTCATCAGCGATCGGAAGTCGTCGATCATGTCGGCACCTTTGGGTGCGCGGGCGAACATCTGGAAGATGACCGGCGCAAGCACCAGCCCGAGGCCGAGCGCGATCAGTGCACGGGCTACACCCGCACTGCCTCGTCGAATGCCCCACACAGCAACGCCGACAGCGAACAGGCCCGGCAG
>JBJTGN010000232.1:0-5644 GCA_046093905.1 Actinomycetota bacterium | reverse complement strand
GGTCATCGTTCTCTGACCGATCACGTACCCAGAGCAAGTAGCGCGTCGAGAGACTTTTCTGCAAGAACCAAGTCGTCACGTGACGCGTGAGCGAACGCCGTCAGATAGCTGACGCTGACCCAGCCGGTTTCGACGAGCCCTCCATCGGTATCTTCGGGGAGGGCCACCGGCTCTCCCCAAGACATTTTCACTGCGTAGGTTCCTTCGTACCCCTCCTTGGACTCGAGGGTCGCTGAACTCATCCGTCGTGGCGGTTCGTAGCCAACTGCACCGAATTTCCATCCTTCGATGTCCGCGACATCGACATTGGGAACATTGAGATTGACCACGACCGGTTCTTTGGGTGGATCAGCAATGAAACCTTCCACGAATGCTGCCGCAACCTCGGCTGCCGTGTCCCATTTCTGTCCGACGAGCATCTCATCCCAAGCCTGGCCCTCGACTCCGAAACCGGTCACCGCTTGGCTGACGGCGATTCCCGACATCTTGCCGTTGCGCGCTGTGAGAGCGGCACCGATTGTTCCCGAGTGGTACACGGATCTGCCGACATTTGCTCCGGGATTGATCCCCGACACGATCAAGTCGAACGGTTCGCCGAAGGCTCCCAATCTGGCGAACATCACACACAGCGCAGGAGGTCCCGTGACGGCCCACGCTTCGTCGATTCCTTCCACGTGGGCACGCTGAACTTCGGGTTGAATGAGGTGGAGTGCTCCGAGCGCCGCACTTGCGCCAGAGAACTCGCGATCGGGTGCAACGATGACGACGTCACCGAATCGGCGCATGGCTCGTGCGAGGACATGGAGCCCGATCGAATCGATGCCGTCGTCGTTGGTCAGAAGAATTCGCATGCTTCTATACATAGCCCGTCGAAGTGACGATCTGCTGTCTCTCCGGTCACAGGTATGTCAACGGCTGGTGAACTCTGCTCGACGGCGCTCGAGAAAGACTGCGACTCTCTTCTTGCGATCTTCACTCCGAAAACATGCACCGTTGTGCTTATGCTAGGCACAGCGGTTCAGCCCGAATCTCACCGATAACCACGGCCCTGGAGGGTTCATGAGTGATCATCAGACATCCGCCTTGCAGCGTCTTCGAACACTGAACGTCGTTTTCGGAGTTCTGTTCGCTGTCCAGGCTGTCGTTCTCCTCCTCGTCGCGGAGGCTGCGAAACTCCCAGTCAGAGGTTCATTTCTGACCGACGCGCCCGGCAGTGGTCAGTACGGTGCCCGGGACATCTTCGATCTGCGAGTCGACTGGGTCGTAGCAGTCTTTCTTCTGCTCGCTGCGATCGATCATCTCAGTGTTGCCTTCATCTTCAAGCGCAAGTACGAAAGTGGAATCGTGAAGGGCGTCAATCCGTTCAGATGGTGGGAATACTCGATCAGCGCATCTCTCATGGTGGTACTGATTGCGATGCTCGCAGGGGTCTCCGAGTTGACTGCACTCGTGATGATGTTCGGCGCGAACGCCGGAATGATCTTCTTCGGCCTCGTGATGGAACAGACCAACGTCGATGTCCGACCCGTTCGCTGGTCACCATTCGTTTACGGATGCGTGATTGGCATTGTCCCCTGGATCGGCATCGTCATCCAGTTCTGGCTTTCGTCCGGTGAAGGTGACGGCGTTCCGGGATTCGTCTACGTGATCTTCGTGACGCTGTTCCTGCTATTCAATGGATTCGCAATCAACATGTGGCTCGCCTATCGCGGCAAGGGCAAGTTCGCCAATCCGCTCTTCACCGAAAAGGCGTACCTCGTGCTCTCCATTGCCGCAAAGTCTGCTCTTGCATGGCAGGTGTACGGCGGTTCACTCGCGGGCGCTTGATCTGCAACAGTGACGTCAGTTTGCATCAGACAGGAGTCCACTCGACCTCTGCCTCGGTCTGCTCGGGCTCGATGTCGTTCCCGTACACCCAGATCATCGTCCGACGAGGGACGAGCCCTGATTCCCAGATCATGTCCATAGCCGCAGTGCTGACACGCACACATCCATGAGAAGCCGGATAATTGGGAATCACCTTCGACCCATGGATGGCGACACCGCCGTTGAAATACTTTGGCCGGTAGATCTCGCCGAGATCGCCGCTCCACCAACCATGGGGACGCTCACGATCGACCACGAAGAACCCGGACGGCGTCAATGAACGACCCTTTTCCCAACGATTCGGGTCCTTCTGGTTTCTCTCTCGGTAGAACTGACCACTTCCCGTCGAGACATTCAGTGCCCACTCGAGGCGCCCGTCGACCATCATGAACAGAAGTTGGCGATCCTTGTCGACTTCGACGATGACTCCGGGAACCTCCGAGATACCGATTGCCCGGTTCGAAGCGACAGTCAGGGCGAAGGCTGTCTCGTCATCGACCGCTCCGGTCGGCTCGAGGCCCGAATACTTCTGAAAAGCCATCACAGCCTGACGGGTCGTGTGCGAATAGCGACCGTCGTACCCGTCCAACCAGAAACCCAATTCGATCAAACGCAACTGGATCCGAGTCGTCTCAGGGCCGTTCGAGGATCCGATGGCTTCGAGAGGTGCGCTGAGGACGGACACCTCGGAAGCAGGCAGATCGGGCAACACCGCCTCATCGATCGCATCACCCACCTCGGACGTCGCATCCAGAACCCGATCAGTCGCCGACGGGGGGCTGACTGCCGAGACAGCCGTGTCTGTCCCACCGCGCGCCGACGACACACCACACGCAGTCACCGGCCATACAAGAGCAGCGAGCGACACGATGAGGGGGATCTGACGACGATCAGGCACCCTGAGAAATTACCGACTTTCCCACTCCCCTGGAAGCAACAAGCCCGAGTCGCAGGCACATGTCACTCGTGGACGCGTGAAATGTGGCGTTCCCTGAGAGAATACGAGCGTGAATGACGACAGCGTCTCCGACATCTTCGACCCCTCCGCCTGGACTCGTGTACCGGGCTTCGATTTCACCGACATCACCTACCACCGAGCCGTCGACCATGGGACCGTTCGCATCGCATTCAACCGACCGGAAGTTCGCAATGCATTTCGACCTCACACTGTCGACGAACTGTTCACGGCGCTCGACCATGCTCGCCAGTCGATCGATGTCGGCTGCGTGCTCCTGACAGGAAATGGTCCTTCACCGCGTGATGGAGGATGGGCGTTCTGTAGTGGCGGAGATCAGCGCATCCGCGGACGCGACGGATATCGCTATGCCGAAGGTGAAACCTCCGAGACGATCGATCCTGGCAAGAGCGGTCGCCTGCATATTCTCGAGGTTCAGCGCTTGATTCGTTTCATGCCCAAGATCGTGATCTGCGTCGTTCCGGGTTGGGCTGCAGGAGGTGGCCACAGTCTGCACGTGGTGGCCGATCTGACCTTGGCGAGCGCTGAGCACGCTCGTTTCAAACAAACCGATGCCGATGTCGCAAGCTTCGACGGTGGCTTCGGATCCGCGTATCTCGCACGCCAAGTCGGCCAGAAGTTTGCTCGAGAGATCTTCTTTCTCGGTCGTGAATACTCCGCCGATGATGCACACCGTATGGGCATGGTCAATGCCGTTGTCCCCCATGTCGACCTCGAGAGGACGGCTTTGCAGTGGGCAAAGGAGATCAACGGCAAGAGCCCGACTGCCCAGCGCATGCTCAAGTTCTCGTTCAACCTGATCGACGATGGACTGGTCGGACAGCAGGTCTTTGCTGGGGAGGCCACGCGACTCGCATACATGACCGACGAAGCCCAGGAAGGTCGTCTGTCGTTTCTGGAAAAGCGCGATCCTGATTGGTCCGCCTATCCCTGGTACTACTGACCTCCTCTTGCGACCATGTCGTCTCGTCTGACTGTCATCGACTCACCCGATGACGATCGACTTGCACAATTTCGGCTTCGAGAGCGAGAGATGCGACCTCGTCATCTTCCCGAACGAGTCATCAGAGGTCGTCGTCCCGAAGATCTCGAACGCATTCGACATGGACTGTTCGTCGCCGAAGGAGATCTCGTCGTCGAGCGTTCTCTCGATGCCGGTTGCACCATGGTGGTTGCTCTTGTCGATGCCGATGCACCAACACCCTTGATCGACCGGATCTCCTCCGATGTTCCGATCTTCGCAGCCGCGCGCGAGGCTCGAAGAATCCTCACCGGACTCGGAGTTGCGCTCGACATCATGGCGATCTTCGAACGTCCGAACCTTCCGAGCTTCGAGAACTGCATTGGTACGGCACAGCGGGCAATCGTCGTGGAGGACGTGGACAATCCAACCAACATCGGTGCGATCGTTCGCAGTGCAACCGCATTCGGGGTCGATGCACTGATTCTCGACAGGAACAGTTCCGATCCGCTGGCGCGCCGTGCCCTGAGAGTGTCCATGGGCACAGCTCTACGGTTGCCGACGTGCAGAGTCGACGATGTCATCGGAACCCTTCGGCAGATGCGAGAGTTGGGGTTCGTCATCTGCGCTCTGACCCCGTCCGAGATAGCGGTCGACATCCGTTCGGTGGAGACGTCCATCAGGTCGTGTGAGAAGGTGGCGATCCTCATGGGATCGGAGCGAAGCGGATTGTCGGAGGAAGCCCTCTCTCTCGCCACCCATCACATCCGCATTCCAATGGCTGACGGGGTGGACTCGCTGAATGTGGCTTCCGCTGCGGCTGTTGCCACCTATGCACTTCTCGTGCGCTGACGTGCATCTTTCACTCGTCGGACCGTGGTCGATTCCCCTCGTCATCCGGCAGACTGACCCAGTGTCTGCTACTGGTGTGTTGCTGATTTCGTGCCCCGACCAGAGAGGGGTGGTCGCCGCTGTCGCCGGTTTCCTCTCATCTCACGGCGGAAACATCGTCCATGCAGAGCAGCACACCGACGATGTCGAGAAGGTGTTCTTCCAGCGCGTCGAGTTCGAACTCGACGGGATGACGATCAGCAGAGATGAAATTCTGTCAGCTTTCTCACCGGTCGCTGAATCGTTTTCGATGTCGGCACAATTGCGCTTCACCGACGTGATGCCGAGGGTTGGCATACTCGCAAGCAAGCAGCCGCACTGTCTCTTCGACCTTCTCAGTCGCTGGCGATCCGGGGAACTCCCCGCAGACATTGTGACTGTCATCGACAATCATCCCGATCACGCCGACCTCGTCGAGCATATGGGCGTCCCCTATTGCCACCTTCCCGTGACACCTGAATCGAAGAGCGAACAGGAACATCGGATCCTTGCCGAACTCGAGAACAAGCAAGTCGATCTCGTCATTCTTGCTCGCTATATGCAGATCCTGTCTCCCCTGCTCGTCGATGCCTACAGATCCCGCATCATCAACATCCATCACTCGTTCCTGCCGGCCTTCATTGGGGCGAATCCGTATCGACAGGCTCACGACCGAGGCGTGAAGATCATTGGCGCCACAGCCCACTACGTCACCGAAGAACTCGACGAAGGGCCGATTCTCGATCAAGAAGTCGCACGAGTCAGTCATCGGGACTCTGTCGCCGATCTGACCCGCAAGGGTCGAGATCTCGAGACCATCGTTCTTGCTCGAGCAGTGCGCGCCCATCTCGAGCATCGCGTCCTCGTTTACGGCCGCAAGACTGTCGTTTTCGGCTGATTCTCAACGCCCTGCGGGCTTCGACGAACTGATCGGCAGCCCGGTGTCATTACGCAGATGTTCGGCCGCGGGC
>JBJTGN010000231.1:0-1535 GCA_046093905.1 Actinomycetota bacterium | reverse complement strand
TGATGCGAGCGTGGTGAACGAACTACAACGTCGCGCCTCCGAATCCCCCACCGAAGACTGAATGGGTGCGAAACCCCGGCGAATTTGCCGGTCTGGTTCCCCAACTAGTCGCGGAAGTTGTTGAACTGCAGCGGGATGCCGAGATCGGCACCCTTCAACATCGCCATCACGGCCTGAAGATCGTCGCGCTTCTTGCTCGTGACGCGCACTGTTTCACCCTGGGTCTGGCTGCTGACACCCTTCGGGCCCTTCTCCTTGATCATCTTGTTGATCTCGCGCGCCTTGTCGGATGAGATGCCGACCTTGATGGTGACCACCTGGCGCACGGTGTTCTGCGTCGCGTCGTCGACCTTGCCCCAGTCGAGACCCTTCAGCGATACGCCACGCTTGACGAGCCGTTCCTCGAGGACGACCTTCAGCGCGTTGAGTCGGTCCTGACTCACGGTGTGGAGGGTGATCGCCAGGTCTTTCTGTTCGATCGTCGAGTTGGTGTTCTTGAAGTCGAACCGGGTGGAGATTTCGCGCTGGGCCTGGTCGATGGCGTTGCGGACTTCCTGGCGGTCGACTTCCGAGACGATGTCGAATGAAGGCATGGCCGAGATCGTAACGAGGTGGTACGGAACCGGGCCCGGCGGTACGCTTTCGCCCGCATCAATGGGTCGATGCCCGAGCGGCCAAAGGGAGCAGACTGTAAATCTGCCGGCATTGCCTACGGAGGTTCGAATCCTTCTCGGCCCACCAGTTGACGAGGCTCGGAGTCCCGCGGGGGACTCCGGCCCTCAGAGCATCTTCTGCATGAGGCAGACGTCGAGCCAACGGTTGAACTTCCTGCCCACATAGTGCTCGATGCCCACCTCGCGGAATCCACATGCCGCGTGCAACGCCCGACTGCCCGACCCCGAGGCTTCGATCCGGGCCATCACCGAGTGGAATCCAGACGACCGAGCCAGGTCGCACACCCCGTCCAGGAGCAGCCGGCCGATTCCGTGTCGCCCCAGGTCACGGCGTACGTACACCGAATCCTCGACCGTCGGCCGATAGGCCGCCCGCTCCTTGTAGGGGCTGAGGGCGGCGAAGCCGACCACCTCGTCGGGACCGTTCACGTACAGACCGCTGGCTCCCGGGCCGGCCGGACGCACCGCGACCAGGGCGGCGAAGGCCCCGCTGCGGGCCCCGAGCCAGGCCACCTGATCGTCGAGCGTACGCGGGACCAGGTCCATCGTGGCCGTGGTGTTCTCGACCTCGTAGTTGTAGATCTGTCGGATGGCCTCGGCATCCCCGGCCACCGCGGGTCGGATGGAGACGGGTGACGGGGCAGTGGCCACGTGCTCAACCTACTGGTCGTTTCCGATGAAGGCGCAGGTAGCCTGCTCAGTCGGCTCGCGGAACCCCCGCGTTCCAGCGCCCTCTTAGCTCAGTCGGCAGAGCGTTTCCATGGTAAGGAAAAGGTCGTGGGTTCGATTCCCACAGAGGGCTCACCACTCGGTGACGGGTTGGAACAACCGGCAGCCCTCCGGCTGTACGCCTGGCGGCGT
>JBJTGN010000230.1:0-2651 GCA_046093905.1 Actinomycetota bacterium | reverse complement strand
CATCTTCCTCGCTGGCCGGGAGGTCGCCTCGTTTCGCTCACGACTCGAGAATCTGCACGGCGACAGGATCAGCTTCCAATCGCGTGAGGACGAACTTCGCCAGACGCTCGCCGATCTCGATACGCGAATCCTTGCGGCAGAAGCAGAACTCACTGCACGTGGTGACAGCGGCCTTAGTGACGAACTCGTCAAAGTCGAACAGCTGCGTGAACGCGCACGCGGCATCTCGATGCTTCTCGTCGAGCGCCGTCGATCCTACGAACGCGATCGCGGCCACCAAATGGACGCTGGAGTCATCGCCAACCTCGAAGCTGATGCTGCTCGTCTGCGTGAAGAGCTTCTGGAAGCGGTTGCGGCGACGGAGCGTCTCGAACCCGAAAAGGTCGAACTGGCAGACGATGAGGCGACATTCGAAGCCGAGAGAAATACTGCGGTCACGCTGTTCGATCGAACGTCCGCATCGACGTCTGCAGCGAGCGCCGCTGCAGAAGTTCGAGGTGAATTGAGATCTCTGCGGGCGTCGGTCGAGGCAGCAGAGTCCGAGGTGAGGCGCCATCAGATCCGAATCGAAGGTCTTCGCGAACGCGAGACCCGACTCGAAGGTGAAGTCAGCCGTCTCCGAAGCGAGTGCGCGCGAGCCCAAGAAGTCGAAGTGCCCCTCGTCAACGAGGTCACCGAAGCAGAAGCGCGGCGGCTTGCCGCTGAGGCAGAACTCGAGCGCGCAATGGCGGATCGCCAGGCAGCGCAAGCAGAGTCGACCCGTTGGCAGGCGCGAGCCGAAGCGCTGCAACTGGCTCTGGACACAGCGCGCGCTCGAGCTGGAGCAGAACAACTCCAAGACGTCGATGGATTCATCGGAACCCTCCTCGACCTGATCGTCATCGATCCCGGTTGGGAGTCGGCTGTCGAAGCTGCCCTTGGTGAGGCGCTCGCTGCCGTTGTCGTCGAGTCCCCGGACGTTGCACGACGCGCGCTCGGTCGTCTCAGGGGGTCGGCGGCAAGTGGAGCCGTGATTGCTCTCGGCACACGGGCCGACATCGTGGTGGCTGGACTCACTCCGGCCGGAGCGCAGAGAGTGCGCGACCATGTTCGCTCGAACCGCAAGGACGTGTCAGACCTTCTCGACCTGTTGCTCGCATCAGCTGTCCGTGTGAACGACTGGACGGCTGCGGTCGATGCAGTGATGGGAGATCCGCGCCTCGTGGCAGTCACGTCCGAGGGTGATCGGTTCACGACGACTGGGTGGAGAATCGGCTCGGCGGGGACGGGTGCGACCGCTGCAGCGCTCGAAGATGCTGTTTCTCGAGCCGAGGCGGCCCGTATCGAACTCGAACGACGCGAGGCGGTGGTCCAGCGGGCCCAGACCGAGAGCAACGTTGCCCGCCAACAGGAAGCCGACGTCCAGAAGAGATTGGATTCGAACGACTCCACTTTCACAGCGGCTTCCGAGGCATTGGCGCGTGCTCAGAGCGAGCGACGCGAAGCCACGAACGAACTCGAAGGACTCGAGCCGACATTGGCCGAACTCGATGATCGCCTCGCACGTCTTCGAGTCCGTGTCAGCGAACTCGAGAGCCTCCTGCCCTCACTCGAACAGGACGAGCAGGCCGAAGAAGAGGCTGTTCGAGCTCATGGAGAAGCCCGCGCAACCCTCGATGCAAAAGCTGCGCTGTTGTCCGGTCGCCGACGAGACTTGGAAGTTCGAGAGGCTGGACTTGCCGAGCGGCGACAGTTCATCGAAGAGCGGCTGGCAGAAGCCGAGCAGCGGCTCGATGCCGACTTCCAAGCCCGCGCGGAAGCAAGTCAGCTTCGCGAGCGACTCGAGCGAATCCTCGCCGTGACAGAGCGGCTCGGAGGCATCGTCGATGGACATCGTCAGACGATCGAGATTCGACTTGCCGAACTTCACGAAACCCGCCGCCGACAGAGCGATGAGGTGAGAGCCCTCGCTGCCACTCTCGATGAGATGCGCAGATCCCGAGTGGCATGCGAGCGCGAGCTGGAGGAACTGAGGGAGAGGTCTCGCCGCACAGAGGTCGAAGAAGCCGAAGTGAAGCTTCGCCTCGAGGGCACGGTCGACATGCTGCGACGCGAACTCGACATCGAGCCCGAAGCCGCAGAAGCCACGGAGATGCCGACAGTTCCAGAGGGCGTGACTCACTCGGCTCGGGTCAGGGATTTGGAACGCGAACTCAGATTGATGGGTCCTATCAATCCGCTCGCTCTCGAGGAATTCAACGAACTGCAGGAGCGGCATCGGTTCCTGGAGGAGCAGTTGGAGGACGTCCGCAGCACCAGGCGGGAATTGATGCGGGTCATCGCCGCCATCGACACCGAGATCCACTCGGTGTTCGCCGGGGCCGTCGCCGACGTCAGCAGCAACTTCTCCCAGTTGTTCGGCAATCTCTTTCCGGGCGGAGTCGGAAAGCTCGTTCTCACCAACCCGGACGATCTCTTGAACACCGGTATCGAAGTCGAAGCGAAACCTGGCGGAAAGAATGTGAAGAAGTTGAGCCTGCTGTCGGGCGGTGAGAGGAGTTTGACGGCCTTGGCCTTCCTCTTCGCAGTGTTCCGCAGCCGTCCGTCGCCGTTCTACGTGATGGACGAAGTCGAGGCCGCTCTCGACGACGTGAACCTGCATCGATTCCTGG
>JBJTGN010000229.1:0-3882 GCA_046093905.1 Actinomycetota bacterium | reverse complement strand
TGTAGCGTGATGAGAACCATGGATCTCGATGCCATCCGATCCCCCGAAGACATTCGCGGCTTGTCCTATCGAGAGTTGGACGATCTCGCCGGGGACATCCGCGACTTCATCGTGCAGGCCGTGGCATCCAACAGCGGTCATCTGGGGTCGAATCTCGGTGCTGTCGAATTGACTCTCGCCCTACACCGCGTCTTCGAATCGCCAACGGATGCCATTTTGTGGGACACAGGACACCAGGCGTACGTCCACAAGATCGTCACTGGTCGCTCATCCGGGTTTCAACGGCTTCGACAAGCAAACGGCTTGTCCGGTTATCCGAGCCGCGAGGAAAGTGCGCACGACTTCATCGAGAACAGCCACGCGTCGACTGTCCTGTCGTATGCGTACGGTCTTGCAATTGCCCGCGATCGCGGATCGAACGATCACCGCCACATTGTTGCTGTGATCGGCGACGGCTCCATGACGGGCGGAATGGCCTACGAGGCATTGAACAACCTCGGCCACAGCAAGCAACGCGTCATCATCGTGCTGAACGACAACGGCCGCAGCTACGCGCCGACGATTTCCAATCTCACTCAACCTTCGGCCGTCGTTCTCGACCAGCGAACACCGCTCCCCGACCGGATCACCGAGAAGTTGTCCCACGGACTCACGCGTATTCGAATGAATCCGCTCTACGTCCAGCGCCAACGTCGAATCGAGTCATGGCTGCAAAACCTTCCAGTCGTCGGGCAGCAGGCCGAAAAGGGCGTCGAAGCATTGAAAGCCGCTGTGCGCGAGTTCCTCCAGCCACCGTCTTTCTTCGAAGCCCTCGGAGTCCGATATGTCGGTCCCGTCGACGGGCACGACATCCACGAATTGGAGACTGCTCTTCGTAACGCCGAGGAACTCTCGTCCGAGGGACCGATCGTGGTCCATGTCCTGACGCAGAAGGGCAAGGGATACTCACCTGCGGAAGACGACGACGAGAAGCATCTCCACGATGCACCGGTCTTCGATCCAGCCGTCGGTCCACCCAAGGCTGTGCCCACCGGGTACACACAGGCGTTCGCCGACATGGTCGTCAAGCTTGCCGAAGAAGATGAGCGACTCGTGGCGATCACAGCAGCTATGCCAGGTCCCACCGGACTTCTGCCGTTCCAGGAGCGATTCCCCGATCGATTCTTCGACGTCGGCATCGCAGAACAACACGCCGTCACAGGTGCAGCAGGCATGGCAATGGGCGGCCTTCGTCCGATCGTTGCTCTCTATTCGACATTCATGTCTCGAGCTTGGGACCAAGTCGTGTACGACGTCGCCCTCCATCGTCTCCCCGTGATCTTCTGCCTCGATCGCGCTGGGATCACCGGCGATGACGGGCCGAGCCACCATGGCATCTACGACATGGCGCTGCTGTGCAAGGTTCCCGGCATGAGGGTTCTGGCTCCTTCGAGCGCGCAGGAACTTCAGCAGATGCTCGGTGATGCTGTTTCGCTCGTCGAGGATGGTCCAGTCGCCATCCGGTATCCGAAGGGTGCAGCGCGGCAAGTCGATGCGAACGACATCGGCTCGGGTCTCACAGCTCGTCGATTGAGAGACGGCGACGGTCGTCTTGCGATTCTTGCTGTCGGAAAGATGGTGGCCGCATCGCTGACGGCAGCCGAACGGCTCGCTGAGCGAGGAGTCGAAGCATCGATCTGGGACGTCCGCTGTTGCACGCCTCTCGACCTCGACATGATTCGCGATGCAGCGCGCCATGAACGCGTGATCACCATCGAAGATGGAATCGCTGACGGCGGTGTCGGGTCGACAATGGCGACAGAGATCCATGCCATCGCTCCCGCGTGTCGCGTCGACATTCTCGGCGTGCCAACCAAGTTCATTCCACATGCGAAACCCGACAAAGTACTGGCTCAGATCGGACTCGACGCAGAGGGAATCGTGCGCACGTGGGACAGCCATTGATCGTGCCTCGATCGGCGATGGGGACACGGCTGTGACGGCGACGAGCGCCGACCTCGAACTAGCTCGTCGATTGGCAGACATCGCCGACGAAATCACACTCACCTATTTCGAACGGCGCAATTTCACATCGAGTCGAAAGGTCGACCTCACCGAAGTGACTCAAGCCGATCAGGAGACGGAGAACGTTCTTGCTTCAGAGATCATGCGTGAGCGACCGCAGCACGGCTTCTACGGAGAGGAATTCGGCGAGGCCGGCCCATCGGATTCGAACATGACCTGGATCATCGATCCGATCGATGGAACATCGAACTTCACCCGAGGCGTCCCCGTGTGGGCAACCCTGATTGCACTGGTCGACCGAACACAAGGCCCGGTACTCGGCGTGGTCTCAGCCCCCGCACTCGCTCGCCGCTGGTGGGCAAGTCGATCCCGAGGCGCATTTGTCAACGGTCGGTCCATTCGCGTCTCAGAGACAGCAGAAATCGACGAGGCTCAGATCAGCGTCACCTTCAACAAGGGTTGGGACGACCTCGGCCTGACCCCGAAGCTCGTGGAACTCCAACAGAGGTGTTACCGAACGCGGGGATTCGGAGACTTCTGGCAGCACATGCTCGTCGCAGAAGGGGCGATCGACATCGCGATCGATGCCATCGGCCTCGCTCCCTACGACAATGCCGCTGTCCAGATCGTGGTCGAGGAAGCAGGTGGACGCCACACCGATCGACTCGGAAATCGCGACTTCACTCGGAATTCGGCAGTTTCCTCGAACGGAACTCTGCACCGAGCCGTGATCGAGGTCCTCGGGTCCTGAGCCCCGAACGGGCAGTCAGTAATCTGACGCCGTGACCGAACTCGTCATTCGACATGCTCACCTGGTGGACGGGTCGGGCTCACCCGCGCGCTCTGCAGACATCGTGGTGGACGGCGGCCGCATCACCGATGTCCTGCCCTCCGGAACAGCATCGACACGCGCCAATCGAGTTGTCGATGCCGACGGTCGTCTCGTCACCCCTGGTTTCGTCGACATCCACACTCATTACGATGCGCAGGTCTCGTGGGATGCCTATCTCACTCCGAGTTCGTGGCACGGAGTCACCACGGCTGTCATGGGGAATTGTGGAGTCGGGTTCGCTCCTGCGCATCCCGATCGCCACGAGTGGTTGATCGAACTCATGGAGGGCGTCGAAGACATCCCCGGATCGGCGCTGACCGATGGAATCGATTGGCAATGGGAGACCTTCCCCGAGTATCTGGACGCCGTCGCCAGCCGTCGTTACGTCTTCGATATCGGTACCCAGATTGCGCACGGTCCGCTCCGCGGATACGTGATGGGTCAACGTGGTGCCGACAACGAGCCCGCAACGGACGACGACTGTCGCAAGATGGCCGATCTCGTTGCAGAAGCACTGACATGTGGCGCCCTCGGATTCTCCACGAGTCGGACTCCACTTCATCGATCCAAGAGTGGCGAACTCGTCCCCGGCACGACAGCCGACGAGCGCGAGTTGTATGCGATCGCAGACTCTCTCCGACGTGTTGGTCACGGCAATTTCCAATTCTCGCCCGAACACATCCGTGTGCCCATCGATGAGTGGCCCTGGATGCGCGAGTTGGCCCGGCGATCTGGTCGTCCGGTGAGTGTCAATCTCAATCAGACCGATCAAGCTCCCGACCTGTGGAGAACAGTCCTCGACTTGATCGCTGATGCGCAGTCCGAGGGTCTCCCCATCTTCTCCCAGGTTGCCGGTCGATCGATCGGCATCCTCTACGGACTCCAAGGCAGCGTTCATCCACTTCTGTTCCACCCTGCGTACCTGGAAATCGCGAATCTTCCGTTCGCTCAACAGCTCTCAGCGCTGGCCGACCCCGTTCGTCGTCGACGCATCATCGAAGAACTTCCCGACGACGGTGGCTTGTTCCAGCGCATCGTTCTCGACA
>JBJTGN010000228.1:0-2421 GCA_046093905.1 Actinomycetota bacterium | reverse complement strand
GCAACTGAGCAAGGCGATCGCCAACGCCGCGCTAGGTAGCTGCTGATTATTGGTCTCGCTTCCCAGGTTGCGGTTGGTCTCGGGCGGCTTTCGTGACAGTCTTCAAAAATTATGACTAACCGGTTGACGGCGTCTCCGCAGCTCGTTGACCTGCCCAGAGTTTTACCGTTTTACGTGGTGTGCGACGCATCGACTTCCATGCGCGGAGAGCCGATGCGGGTGGTCAACGAAGAACTCCGTCAGGTGCATCAAGTGCTTTCGTCGGATCCTTTGTTGAACGACCTCTGTCGATTCGCAGTCATCGCGTTTGCATCCGAAGTCATCGAGGTCGTTCGACTCGGGCGCTTGGCTTCCATCGAGAAGTTTCCCGAGATAGTGGCGCGGGGTCAGACACGGCTTGGAAAATGTATCGACGAGATTTCGGTCATCGTCCGTCGCGATATAGACAGTCTTCGAGCCGAAGATCGGCCAGTCCTGCGGCCCGTGCTGTTCTTCATCACAGATGGTCGGCCCACCGACTCATGGAAAAGAAAATTGAATGCCTTTACTGACCGAACGGCGAATCCGGCCGCCCCCAACATCATCGCATTCGGAGTGGGGGAGGCAGACGAGGACACCATCTCAACGATTGGGAAACAACGGGCAATGATGGCTCGTACCACTGAGAGTGTGCCCGCTGCTTTGCGTGCAGTAATCAGGTCGCTCACTCAGACGATTGTGGGAAGTCTGCGAGATCCCCAACTCCGCTTGCAGTTGCCCACTGAGACTGCCGACTTGCGGATAGTCGAACCGCCCGAAGATCGCTAGACGACTCACCTCGACTTGTCGAATTCCTTCTCAAAATAGCCAGGCATTACGCCTTCGAGGTTCAACTTGTCATCATCGGAAAGTCCCGTCTCCAATATTGCTTTCGCATGGTCGGAGATCCTCGTGCCTCTCTCAAAGTGTCGATGGCCCAACTCGATCTGATTCTTTGTGGCCCAAAAGAAGCGTTCAGGCTCGTGTTCCGTGGCGGCCTTGACCATTTCTAAGAGAATCCCATCAACCGGCTCAACGACGTAAAACAGTCGTAGGTGCATTAACTGCCGGGGTCTCTTGCTATCCAATTTGAATAATGTGACCGGGACTTGCGACTTTAGCCTGAGGAGCGAGCCTCCCAACTCAAGGTAGTTATCGTGAGTTTTCTGCATGAGGAGCAGCGTCGCTAAGGGGTCCTTCGAATCACCGACGATTTCCTCGATCAGTTCGCGATGCATCGCGCCGACAGGTGTCTCGATGGCACGCTGCTTCCTGACGAGTGCGAGTAGCTGCGAGAGAAAGAGCAGCGACCGTCTCGCTGGAAGGTAAAGGCGGATGTCATTCTTGCCTTCGACTGAGGAGGCTTCAGATCCGTCGATGGTGTGAATGTCGAATCTTCGGAAGAGCTGCTGCCACTTTTCGGAATCGGTCGTCTTCAGCACGCCGCCAACTGGTGCCCAATAACTGTCTAGCGGAGAAGCAGTAGTCGGCGTTCGCTTCTGATTGTCCTCGTGATACAGGAGAAGGTTGCCGCCTTCATCCTCAAGGTACAGCAGTGTCGACATCGAGATGCGCAGCACCCGACGTGATGGAATGTAGCGAATCATACGAATGATTGGGTTTCCAACTTTTAGCCCTTGGACAAAGTTCACGAATCTCCAGACGGCACGAAGCCCTGCGAAGATTGCTGCACCTGAGAAGAGTTGGGCGATTGCGCTCGAAAATATCGACTTGACCCATTCCATCAGACCATACTTTCACTAGTCCGCGTCAGGCCGCAAGTACGTAAAGGGACTCGTTGGACATTCTGGTACTACAGTCATCGAGTAGGTCATGAGTGAGCCCGTCGCAATCCAAGCCGCACTCTTTCGTAGTTGTCTTCGCAAGGAGTACCAAGATCAGGTAGTAAAAATGCTTCGAGGACTCAATGGTGAGTTCACGCGCACAACCTATCGGTTGCAATGGATCGAGCAGGCGGTTCTCGATGCACTGCGTGAAGGTTCGCGGGTCCAATTTGTTGGGACGATAGTCGACCAGCAGGGAGTGAACGGTATTCCCGTGCGCCTGCTTCAACTCGAGGATTTTGCAGTTAACGAAGAACGACAGGTAGTCGAACTCGTACTCAGTTTGGGTGACTTTGTTTGCGAGAAAGAATCAGAAGCTGTCGAACGTCCACTTTCCGAACTCACGGGTGGAAGCACATCGCGTCCCCCGGAAACCTTTGTTGCAGTCTGGGCTGATACATGGCGAGAAGTGAACAAAGTCGACGACGCACGGGCCGGCGATGTATGGCGACGATCCATCGATTTCTTGACCACGCGATGGCGAGCCGAGAAGACAATCTTCTTTCGTCCGGAGACCAGCTGGTGTGTCGGAGCGCCCTATGGTCCGAAGTCTCAAGCC
>JBJTGN010000227.1:0-9161 GCA_046093905.1 Actinomycetota bacterium | reverse complement strand
GCCGCAACGGCAAGATCGAGGATTCGGCTTCGGCTGTTACTCGACATGACGTCTGACCCTACAAAAAGCGGGTCACTCCCACGAAGTGATTGCACTCAGCGCGCTCGAAGGGACTCGAACCCCTAACCTTCTGATCCGTAGTCAGATGCTCTATCCATTGAGCTACGAGCGCAGGACAATGAGCCTAGAGCCGGGATGGCCCAGGCAACACCTGGATGCGTCAGTTCGTCGGACGCCAACCCGACGTCCACCAAGGCTTCCAGCTACCCGCTCGCTGGTAGATGATGTACGCCATCTTCGTGTTGATCACGGGATCGAACAACTGGGTCGGATTCGTGACTCCATGATCCTTGAGCCATGACTTGTGAGCGGTCCAGTTGATCTGGAACAAGCCATAGCAGCATGGGTTCTCACGTGACGGCCATGCATTCTTCACATTGGGGGTCCAACGACTCTCCCGATGTGCGACATAGAAAGCGTTCTTCTCGAGTTCGTCGGGCCAAATGTCTCGAACGATCTGTTCCAGTTCGGCCTGGGTGTACTTCCTCGTCGGAGCGCTCGACGATCCACCCGATGATCCACTCGACGAGCTGCCCGATGATGCAGAAGGCGGCTGCGTTGCAGCAGGTGCCTTTGCGCCCACCGGCAAACACAGCACTTCTCCAATGAGAAGGTTCGAGCGCACCGTTGCATCGTTGACCGACGCAAGTTCGGATGCCTTCACCGAATACCGACTCGCAATCAGACTCCACGAATCACCAGCGCGCACCGTGTACTCACTGGAGCACTTCGGGGCCTGTGTTCCCTGAGGAGCAGAGGTCGTCTTGATCGGCGGCACAGTCGCCCCAGGCGGCAAACAGATTTCCGAGCCGACGAGAAGGTTCGATTGCAGAGTCATGCCGTTGCGACCAGCGATTTCGCCAGCCTTCACTCCAGCACGTTCCGCGATGCCGTACCACGAGTCACCCAACTGCACTGTGTAGGACAAACATTCAACGACTGCTACCGCAGTCCCAGGAGGTTCTGTCGGCTCGGGTTCGTTCACTTCGACGAGCTCCTCAGGAGCCGGCGCGGGACTCGTGGGAACTTGCGCCGACGGAGGTGTCGCTTGCGGAGCGGTCGAATCCTGACCTGCTGTCGCATCGAACTGGACGACAGCCGCAGCACCACCGGTGTATGCAACACCAACAGGCTTGCCATCGTCTCTCGTCGCCCACACAACGGGCGCCACCATCAGTCCGAGCAGCAACATCGCGCCCAAACGGCGTCGAAATGCGTCGCGCGGATCCGCGATCGAACTCCGTCGTCGGCCTCGACGACGTGGCCCCGGTGCGCCGTAATACGGCTCCGGCCGGAAGTTCTGGTGATAGGTGCTCACTGAATTGAGTGTCCGGTCCCGTGCGGAACCTCGACCTCCAAATTCTGCTCCTATCGCCCGGGGGATACAACCTCGGGATGGGGGCCATGAATGACTCGACAGCTTTCATCCACAGGGGAAATCAGCCAGATCAACGAAAAATCTCATCCCCGACAAGTTATCCACAGATTGGCAAGACTTGGAAAGTCTGGCGGAGAGGGTGGGATTTGAACCCACGGACCCCGTTTCGGAGGTCAACGTCTTAGCAGGACGTCCCGTTCAACCTGGCTCCGGCACCTCTCCCAGGCAACCGGAGCAGTGTACATGTGGAGTTGTTGTCGGCGCATTCCCGCACGATGAACATGGCCGAGTTCGATACCCAACGACACCGCTCGCAAACAGGACGAGTTCCGAGGATTACCCTGTCGTCATTCCCCACCCAAGTCGTCGTCAAGTGCTGATTCAGGCCATCACCATCACATTCTGCGCGATGGCGATCGCCCTCTTCCGTTCGAGGTCCGGTCTCGCACTGATCGGCGACTCGGGTTCCTATCTCGCTGGTGCGTCGGGCATCTCACAGGGACGGCTTTTCGACACCCCTCTCGTTCCCTCGTTCTCCGAACTGCCGCTTGTCGACACTGTGCGCAATAGTGGATGGTCACCGTATGCGGACTTCGGCATCGGTCTGCCGTTGGTGATCGCTCTGGTCCATCTCGTGCTGCCGATGAACGCGGCTGCTGTGGCCGTCAATGTCGCGTCGATCGGGTTGATCGCCCTCGGTTTCGTCATCGGACCATGGTCACCGCGCCGACATGGCGAACTGTGGATGCGATCCGTGATTGCCATTGCAGTCAGTTGCTGGCCCATTGTGAGTTTCACCGCGACTGGTGTGCTGTCGGAGCCCCTGTTCTGTGCTGCTCTCTTGTGGCTCGCGATCCTTCTCTCACGACTCGATGTGGGTCGCACTGTCTCTTTGGTTGTCCTTGGTGCGCTCACGGTCGTGATCGGCACGTTGCGATTCGTTGGACCGATCGTTGCAATCATCGTCGCCATCCTCCTTCTCCAACGCAGGGTGGTACCGAGACGAGTTGCTGCTTGGACGGCGATCACAGTTCTCGGTCCACTCGTGGCGACATGGCTTGCAGCGGGAAATACGAACACGCGAGTCCTCGCGATGCATGGACTCGATTCGTCGGATGTGTTCTTCACCGCGCGTGGAGTGGGTGGCTGGTTCGAAGCGACCCTCGGTGATCAGACATCGACACTTTTCCGCAGCAATTTCGACCCCACCATCTTCGACTGGGCGATCACGATTGCCGCAGTCGCCGGTGCTGTTGCCGTGCTCGTGAGGTGGGCGACGTCGATTCGCCAACGAAGTGCTCCGCCTCTCGAACCAGCTCGCGTTCTTGCTGTGGGGTTGGCACTCGCAGTTGTTCCATCGATGGTGTTCATCGACGCCGTCCTCAAGTTGGAGAACCGAATTCTGATGCCAACAGGGCTCCTTGTGATCAGCGCGACCGGTTGGTGGATCGCAGAGCGATCACAATCCGCGATCTCACCGCGCATGAATACATCACGCTTGGTGTCTTGGTCCTTCGTCGGGTTATGGATCATCGTCGCCACGCACCCGTGGCAGTGGCTCGACCGACCACCGGCAGCGCAGTCGACGCCACTCACCGAGACTGTCCGCTCACTCAACCCTTCCTACGTCGTGACCAATCGAGCCGATCTCGTGTGGTGGACGACTCACATACCGGCGCGCTATCTGCCCGACGGATACCACGACTTGTCGGACCGCACGTTCGACACACGGCCAATCATGCAGTCACTCCCCTGCGAACTCGAACGAACGGGTGGTGTGATCGTCATCGAGGACGGCGGCACGATCGGCGCGGTGGCTGACCAGCTGCAGGTCGATACTGCAAACGGCAGTTACACGAAGTCGACCCGACCCGATGGGATCGTCGTCTACACACCCACTGGTCTCGACTGCTGACGCATCGCAGTCATGATTGCATTTCGTCATCGGTGCACAATGAATCTTGCGCTGTCGATCAATTCTTTGGCTCGGCGAACCATCAGTTTCGCCTTCGACAAACTCACGAGTGACGATCCGTAATGGGAGTCGTCTTTGATGGCGAGCAATTCGCGTAGTGCCTTCGCCATATTCGCTCCATTTGGCGAAACTTTCTCGAGAAGCTGAACGGCTTGGCGATGATCTTGCCCACGTGAACGCTCTCCGAGTCTGGCGCAGCAAGCTGCGTCTGAAGCGGCGATCCCAGCGAGCACAGCCAAGGCAGCCGCAACTCCAGGAGTTGCCAGGTCATTGTCCTCATTCAGGGTTGCCGATGCCACGAACAAAAATGATTCCGCTTGCTGTAGGCGAATCCTCGCTTCAGCTTTGGTGCAATCACTCAAGCGCGTGCTTGGTCTGGTCACGTGGGCTCGCTGGCACCGATGATCGATTGCTCTCCGCTCAGCACGATGAGATCTTGGCGCCATGAATCGAGAATAGGCTCACGCTTGGTCTTGACCTTCTCTAGTTCTTGCATCGTCAGCACTACAACGTGGCACGCATTTCCAGTCCAACGTTGCACTCGATCCGCTAGCTGCCCGATCGCGTTCTCTGGCAATTGATCAGCGATGACGAGTAGGTCGATGTCACTCGCCTCGTCACCTTCGCGACGGGCAAACGAACCGAAGATCCCACACAATTCGATGTGGACATTCCAGCCTTGGACCTCGTTGACGATTCGGTCGAAAAGAGTCGAACGAATCGACGCCAACTCCAGGACCGCCGATATCGCCAAGTGCTCTCGGTTCAACAGATACCCGCCAGGCACCTGGTCGATGATCCCGTTGCTCACCAACCGCAGGATTGCCTTCCGCAGTCCACTCTTTGATGCTGTTGCTGCGAGGCGATGAATTGCGCCGAGGCTCAAGGGAATGAATGACCCGGACAGCACTTCGAGCACCGCTCCTTCGAGACCGCCGGTGACACTCATCGAGGGACAGTCAGTTCTCATCGTTCACCTCGTGCACTTTAGTGCAGAACGTGCACTATCGAGCACAAACAATGGGCGGAACGGGAGGGATTCGAACCCCCGGGCCTTTTGAGCCGGCCGCTTTCAAGGCGGCTGCATTTGTCCACTCTGCCACCGTTCCGGCTGCGAGGCTAGCGAGAAACTGGGCTCACTCCTGTGGGAATCCCTCGATGGGCTCGATCACACGGAGATGTCGACATCGAACAGCCGTCGGAATTCTGCGATGTACTCGGCATCGTCAGCGATCGCACCGAGTGCGACCCAATCCGCGTCCGTCACCTGAGGCCGTTGCCCGAGCAGTTCTGGTCCGCCCCACGAGACCGGATAGCGCAACTTCGGCTCCGCTGTTCGAATCGCCTCGAGTACGACTGCACCGACTTCGAACGGATCTGTTGCTCGGATCATTCCCGCTGCATAGAACTGGAACATTCGCCGATAGTGCGTGTCGTATGCGCCCGAGCTGTTCGGAGCGTCGACGTTCTTGGCAAAGATCGCGGACTTCGTGATGCCCGGCTCGATGATCGCCACACGGATTCCAAATGGTGCAAGTTCCTGGGCGAGCTCCTCGCTGATCGCTTCCAGAGCCCACTTCGATGCGACATACGGGGCCTGAGCAAGTGCAGCGAAACGACCAACGACCGACGACACGTTGATGATGCAGCCCGTCTTGCGCTCACGCATGCCGGGGGCAACTTCCTGGATGCACCGAACAGCCCCGCACAAGTTGACGTTCATCACGTCGAGAAACATCTCAGGTGGACTCTCCTCGACGACCGCATTTCCACCGACACCGGCGTTGTTCACGAGAACATCGACCGTCTCCGTCTGCTCGAAAATTCGTGCGAAGCCGTTCCTCACACTGTCCGAGTCGGCAATGTCGAGTTCGACCCACTCGATCTGCACTCCGGCATCGGCAGCCATCGAGTTGGCTTTCGCAGCCTTACCGACATCACGCGCCGTTCCGAAGACTCGATAGCCATTCGCAGCGAGGTGAATCGCCGTTGCTCGACCGATACCCGAATTTGCGCCAGTGACTACTGCTACCGAAGGTGTTGCCGTCATGGCAGCACACTATGTCGATTTCGTCGTCGAGTTGCTCTCGGTGTGGCGTCACCTTCGATGTCAATCGATCGATGATCTGATCTCGTCGATCCAATCATCAGCCATCTGCCAACGGACATCGGCGTGTTCGCGAGTGGAATGCGAATGCGCTCCGTGTGCAGGGTACGAACCGAGGAACTTGACGCCTCCTTGTTTGGCGTGCAGTGCTCGCAAGGCATCAGCCACCAATTCATCGGCAATGTGTCCGTCGAGATACATGACGAAGCAGTAGTCACCGAGACCGCCAGCCTTGGTCGGTCGCGACAAGAGATTGGTGATGTTCACTCGGCGGGCAGCGAACTCCTGCAGAATCGAGATCAAGCTTCCCGGCTAGTCGGCGCGTTGATAGACGATGATGCCGGTCATGTCGTGACCGGTCGGAGCCGGCACACGGTCCTTGCCCACGACGACGAAACGCGTTTGGTTGCCGTGATGATCGGCGATGTCACTTGCGATCACGACGAGTCCGTACAGGTCGGCAGCGGTACGAGGCGCAACCGCAGCGGTGCCTGATGATGTGGAGGCTCCAGCCAACTTCGCTGCGTCGGCTGTGCTGTTTGCAGCCAATATTTCAGCTTCGGGCAATTGCTCTCGGAGGTAGCGATGACACTGAGCAGTCGCTACGGGAATCGAGTACACGGTACGTACGTCGGAAAGATTCGTCCCCGGGGCGGCCAGTAGACAGTGCTCGATGTCGAGGACGATCTCTCGTTGGATCAGAAGGTCGTAATCGAAAGCAAGAGCATCTTGAGTGAAGTTCACCGTTCCTTCGATCGAGTTCTCGATCGGAACCACACCGACATCGACGTGCCCTTGTTCGACGGCATCGAGGACGTCGGGCACGGTGCGGAACGGGAGGAGTTCGCAGCTAGCAAGATCCGCTTGCGATTTCACCGCTTGTTCGGTGAACGTCCCGAAGGGGCCGAGAAAACCGACACGAGTGATCGGGGTGCTGGAGCGGCCGCTTCTTCGGTCGGAGGTCATGGTTGCCAAGGCTACGCAGACCGAACGGGCAACATGGACCCATATGACATGACAGGATGAAGCAGTGGATGTCGACACACTGCGACAGCTGATGGAAGACGTCTCGAATGGAGCAATGACTCCCGATGACGCCGTTGAACGATTGAAGCGCCTTCCATTCGGCGACGTCGGTGACACTCTTGTCGACCACCACCGTCACCTGCGTCAAGGTTCCCCCGAGGCCGTCTACGCACGCGGCAAATCCCCCGAACAGTGCGTCGAGATCGTCCAGGAGCTGCTCACGCATGGAACAGGACCGGTTCTCGTCACGCGCACTGATGACGATCAACGCAAGGCACTCGAGGCAGCAATCGGACCGGCCGAACACGCACACGGCTCGATGCTCTGGAGAGCGCCAGAGCCGTGGTTCACCGGCCGCGTTCTCGTCATCTCGGCAGGAACTGCAGATGTTCCAGTTGTCGACGAGTGCATGCTCACACTCCGCTCACACGGCATTCCCGCAATGCGTATCACCGACGTTGGTGTTGCGGGCCTGCATCGATTGCTCGCCCGTGTCGACGATGTGATGAACGCGGATGTGATCGTCGTCATTGCCGGCATGGAGGGCGCCCTCGCAAGTGTCATCGGAGGATTGTCCGGTCGACCCGTGATCGCAGTCCCGACCAACGTCGGTTACGGAGCCGGTCTCGATGGCGTCACAGCGCTGCTTGCCATGCATGCGACCTGTGCCAATGGAGTCACGGTCGTCGGCATCGACAACGGCTACGGAGCAGCGTGTGCAGTTGCCCGCATCGTTCGGAACGAGTCGGCGGGTCGACACTCGTGAACAATGCCTGGTTCAACTGCGGCGCCGGAGTTGCCGGCGACATGGTGCTCGGTGCACTCGTCGATGCAGGCGCGGACCCACTGTTCATCGCAGATGTGCTCGGACACCTCGATGTCGACGACTACGCGCTGACGTTCGAAAGAACTCAACGGTGTGGCATCTCGTCCACTCAGGCCATCGTTGCAGTTCACGACCATGGTGATGCGCACCATCATCGACACTGGCGCGATATCCGCACTCTGATCGAATCGTCATCGATCTCCGATGCGATCATGCAACGCTCGCTGTCCGTCTTCGAACATCTCGCCATCGTCGAATCGCGCATCCATGGCGTTGCCCTGGACGATGTCGAATTCCACGAAGTTGGCAGCACCGATGCGATCGTGGACATCGTCGGCGTCTGCGCAGCTCTGACGTCACTCGGCATCGAGCACATCTCATGCAGTCCGATTGCCGTCGGCCACGGTCTCGTCACCGCTGCCCACGGATCGTTGCCCAATCCTGCGCCTGCAGTTGCCCATCTGCTCGCTGACAATCGCGTTCCTGTCGTCGGGCTCGATGACGATCGCGAGTTGTCGACGCCAACCGGTGTTGCCTTGATGGTCGCTCTTTCGGAATCCTTCGGTCCGATGCCGACGATGACACCCACAGCTGTCGGATACGGAGCTGGCTCGCGTGATCGACCCGGCAGAGCGAACGTTGTGTCCGTTCTCATCGGAGAGACACCCGGGCAAGCCGTCGTCGAAGACCAAGGACAGAAAGTTCGTCTGTTCGAGACGAATGTCGATGACATCTCTGGAGAGGTCGTTGCCCACACGATCAGCCGCCTTCTGGAGATCGGAGCACATGACGCATGGGCGACGCCGATCATCATGAAGAAAGGTCGACCAGCGTTCACACTGCACGTCCTGTGCGAACAGGCGCGCGCTGATCGAATTGCGGAAGTGCTCGTGCAGGAGACCGGAACTCTCGGTCTGCGCGGTACGACGATAGATCGATGGCCACAACAGCGCGCCGAGTCTGTCGTCATCGTCGACGGACACGAGATCCGGATCAAAGTCAACGACAATCGAGTCAAGGTCGAGTTCGACGATGCGGCCCGCGCTGCTCACGCACTCGGTGTACCCGTTCGAACCATCATCGAACGTGTCCAGAACAGCGCTACCTGATTCCAGCGGATCATGTCCCCCGTCTTCGACGTCATGAGTCCGAGATCATGAGCTCGCCATCGTCCAGTTCGACCAGCGAATCGATTCTCGAAACACTCCTCACCATCGATCGAGAAAGTTCGTGGACTCTCGATTCGTCGACTCCGCTCACGAGCGACATCGGCCACCCGCAGGGTCTGACCATCGACGGCAATCAATGGCTGGTCACCACAGTTTTTCCTCGAGATGCTCGTGGTGAGATCTGTGTCTTCAACCGATCGGGAAGCCAGATCGGAGCGGTGAACGTGACCGACGGTGCACGTATCCATCCGGGTGGATTCGATTCGTCGAACGACTCATGTCTCTGGGTCGCCGTTGCCGAATACCGACCGCATTCGACAACGTCGGTCAAGCGCTTCGATGCCGACTTCCACATTGTGGATCGTTTCGATGTCGACGACCACCTCGGAGCCATCTGCGATCTCGGTGACGGAACTCTGTTCGCGGTGTCGTGGGGTTCTCGTTCCTTCTATCGACTGTCCTGCACCGGCGAGATTCTCGACCAACGAACGAACCCGAACCACTTCGTCGACTACCAGGATGTTCAACTGATCTCGTCCAGCTACATCCTCGCAACGGGCGTGGGGTCGGTGCGATCGGACGGTGGCTTTCACCGACTCGGTGGTCTGGCGATTCTCGAT
>JBJTGN010000226.1:0-15979 GCA_046093905.1 Actinomycetota bacterium | reverse complement strand
ACCTCGGTGATCCCCATGTCGACGATTCTCCGTACGAGCGCGCATCGCTGATCGCTCTTGCCGATCGCCTCTCACGACCTCTCTTGTTGATCCACGGACTTGCCGATGACAACGTCGTTGCTGCTCACACCCTGCAACTGTCTGCAGCTCTCCTCGCAGCGGGCAAACCTCACGAGGTTCTTCCTCTCAGCGGAGTGACTCACATGACGCCACAGGCAGTCGTTGCCGAGAATCTCCTGCTGCACCAACTCGACTTCTTGAGACGGTCTCTCGATCTTCAAGAAGATGCCGGTCGGCGACCTTCGACGTAGCGATCGCGTCCCGTCAGATCTTGTCCAACTCGGACATCGACGAATCCAGAGTCGACGAACAGTTGCTCGACAGCAGAACCCTGCCGATACCCGATCTCCACGATCAGCCAGCCACTCGGCCGAAGCCACGCCTGCGCTTCGCCGACGATGATCCGGATGTCTCGAAGTCCGTCCGATCCGGCGAACAACGCCGATCCCGGTTCCCATTCACTCACTGACGGGTCGACTTCGCTGTCGTCGTCAGCGATGTACGGAGGATTGGACACGACGACATCGAACGACTCTGCAAGATCTTTCGGTAACGCTGCGAACCATTCCCCTTCGGCGATGCGGACATTCGCAGCTCGACGTCCGAGACCGGCTGCATTGGCTCGGGCCACATCGAGGGCATCGCGTGACGCATCGGTCAACCAGACTTCCGTTCCCGAGATACTCAGTTCCGAAGCGATCGACAGTCCGATGGCACCTGATCCCGTACCGAGATCGGCGACTCGGCGCATCACACTCGTCGGGGCCATCGACCCAGCTGTCGATCGCCGAGTCAGCAAGTCAATGGCTCGTCCTGCGACAACCTCGGTCTCGGGGCGCGGAATCAGCACTCGTCGGTCGACCATGACCTCGATGTGTCGAAAGGACCAGTGGCCGAGCACGTACGCAAGCGGTTCGCCGCTGCGATATCGAGCAACCATCGAATCGAGATGCGCCAGCATTCGCAGCGTGGCCGGGTGGTCGAGTTCGGCAAGAAACTCGTCTCCCGACAGGCCTGACGCTGTCTCGCACAGCCATCTCGCCGGTGCCGATTCCCCGACAGCCTCAGTCGTCTCACGGAGCAATTCGCGCCACGACACCGTGCCTTCTTCTTGGTTGTCTTCTGGGCTTCCTGCTTCTTCGCCCTCGGTCGATGCGTTCATCGATCAACCATTCGACGTCAGGTTTCCTGCCCGGCCAACTGACGCGACCGTTCATCGCTCGCAAGTGCGTCGATGACCGAGTCGAGGTCGCCCGCAAGGACATCGGCGAGCGAGTAGATGGTGAAGCCGATGCGATGGTCGGTGAGACGGTTCTCCTTGAAGTTGTAGGTGCGGATCTTCTCACCTCGACCACCGCCACCGACTTGTGAACGTCGCTCAGCAGACATCTTCGATTCCTGAGCCTCCTCTGCGGCCTTCAACAACCGGGATCGCAGCACAGTCATCGCGCGCTGCTTGTTCTGCAACTGGCTTCTTTCATCCTGCATCGACACGACGATGCCCGTTGGAATGTGAGTGATGCGCACCGCCGAGTCGGTCGTGTTCACACTCTGACCTCCGGCACCACTCGAACGAAAGACATCGATCTGCAGGTCCTTGTCGTCGATCTGGATGTCGACTTCTTCGGCTTCTGGCAACACCAACACTGTCGCCGAGGACGTGTGGATCCGTCCTTGGCTCTCCGTCACCGGTACACGCTGAACTCGGTGGGTACCACCCTCGTACTTGAGACGCGACCAGGCATCGTCGCCACGCACGACGAACACGACTTCGTTCACGCCACCGAGGTCGCTCGGATCGAGCGACAGCGTCTCGACCTTCCAGCCACGGCGGCTCGCATGAGCCACATACATGTCGTAGAGGTCTCTGGCGAACAGATTGGCTTCCTCGCCTCCTTCTGCGCCGCGAATCTCGATGATCACCGGACGACCGTCATTGGGGTCCTTGGGCAGGAGAAGCGTGCGCAAGTCGTCCTCGAGTCGGACGACATCGGCCTCTGCTTCGGTTCGCTCAGCACGCAATTGCTCGCGCTCGGCATCGGAGTCGGTCATCGCCAGCAGTTCACTTGCTGCTTCGCTGTCACTGCGCCGCGCTCGAATGGCCTTGATGCACTCGACCACAGGTGTCAGTTCCTTGTAACGACGAGACACATCGCGCAGGCGCTTCTGATCGCTCACCACATCGGGGTCGGACAGGAGCGACTCGAGAGTGACAAGTTCCTCTACGAGTGAATCCCAGCGATTGTCCACTTCGTCAGGCTATGGGGGCGTCCGGCCATGTGGACCTCAAGCGACGTCGTCCGATACTCCGATGAGAGTTGCAGGACGATGAAGAGCGCCAGCGAGTCGTTGCGTAATCGGCGATGCGTCGCGTTCGGGAACGACGATCACGAGGTGCGCATCCGACGATCCGAGCCACGCACGAGTGTCAGCAGAAACGGGCACGACATCGAGGTCGATACCTGTCGAAAAGACTGCGACCAGGGGATCGCCGTTCTCTGTTTCACCGAGAGCCGCACACGGCGACGAATCCTTGAGGTTGACCCGTGGCGAGGCCGTCGCAACAGCACGAAGACTCACAACGCCGATTTTCGAGGGATCTGAGATGATCCTGCTGCGCAGGGCGCGCTCGGCAGCGAGCCGATTGAGCGGGTGCGGATCGGCACCCACTCGACGATGGTGTCGTACGACATCGACGATTCGCTTCAGAGAGTCCTCGAGTGGAGTCTGGCCATGGAGAAGTGCAAATGCTTCACGGTCGTGGACCCCGACTCCGATTTCGAGTCGAGGCTCCCCGGTCGATTCGTCATCGACGACTCGACACACTTCGAGTCCGACGACTTCGCCACTGACGACCCCGTGCTCGATCACGACATCGGCCCCGCAGTCGAGAATCATCGAACCGAATTCCAGATGAGATGCACGAGGCTCGATTTCCGGAACGTGGTTTTTCGGGACAGCACGCGAGAGAGCACGGTCAATGACCTCCCATACCTCGACGTCGATCGCGAAGTTTGCCGCTCGACGTGCCAGAACTCCCGCAGACTCGCCGGTGAGCACGTTCAGAGTCTGCGCCCTGGATTTCTGCATCCAAGCAAGACCCACCCCGAGGGCTCGTTCGTGCCGATCCTCGACGAGAACCCATGCATCGCTGCCGACGAGAACTGCGGCGCCAACGCCGATGTCGGCTGGCTCGGAGATCTCCACCGCGTTCGCCACGTCGGCACGATCGCCGTTATCCGATGCCAGATGATCTCGAACGAGGGCCCGCAGTTTCAGACCGTTCAGTTCACGATTCACGGCAAACGAGAATTCACGAATGTCGACGAATCACTCGATGGAGCGGTCGACACAAGTCGGTCAGGACTTGGCTTTGCGCTCGCCGTAACGCTTGTTGAATCGCTCGACACGACCGCCGGTGTCGACCAGCTTCTGCTTGCCGGTAAAGAACGGATGGCACTCGTTGCACAATTCGACGTTGAGGTCTCCGCCACGGGTCGAGCGGGTTTCGAACGTGTTGCCACACGAGCACTTGACGGTGGTGAGCGTGTAACCGGGGTGGATGTCAGCTTTCATGGCGTTCGATTCCTCTTGCTGTGAACTGTGTTCGTTGTTCGAGACTGTGAAGTTGTGAGATTGTGCGCTCGGCCGGGACGACGAATCGCTGGGACCGGAGAGACGATGAGTGTACCCCTGGTCCCCCGGAGCCCCCACTTCGGACGTGCCACAAGGGGATTTCGAGGGTCAGCCAGTTCGCCCCGGCACGTCACCTGGGCAAGTCACATCGACGGCGTCTTGCCGATTTCGGCCAAGAATTCGTCGTTGTTCTTGAACTGCTTCAGGCGGTCGATGAGAAGTTCGAGCCCAGGTGCCGGGTTGCCCTCGGATGCCAGTCCTGAGAGGACTCGGCGGAGCTTCCACACCATCTGCAGCTGCTTGCGATCGAAGAGGAGTTCTTCGTGACGGGTGCTCGATGAATCGACGTCGATCGCCGGATAGATCCGCTTCTCTGCGAGGCGACGGTCGAGGCGCAACTCCATGTTGCCCGTGCCCTTGAACTCCTCGAAAATCGCTTCATCCATTCGGCTGTTCGTTTCGACGAGAGCCGTCGCCAAGATCGTCAGCGAACCGCCCTCTTCGATATTGCGGGCAGCGCCGAAAAACTTCTTCGGCGGATACAGAGCACCGGCATCGATACCTCCGGAGAGGATTCGGCCGCTCGCAGGAGCCGCAAGGTTGTAGGCGCGGCTGAGTCGCGTGATGCCGTCGAGAATGATGACCACATCCTTGCCTGCTTCGACGAGACGCTTGGCCTTCTCGATTGCGAGTTCAGCGACATGAGTGTGCTCATCCGATGGTCGGTCGAAGGTGCTGGAAATGACCTCGCCGCGCACTGTGCGCTTCATGTCCGTCACTTCTTCGGGACGCTCGTCGATGAGAAGGACCATCAATGTGACTTCCGGATTGTTGCGCTCGATCGCGGTTGCGATCTCCTTCATGATCGTCGTCTTACCAGCCTTGGGCGGAGACACGATGATCCCTCGCTGCCCCTTGCCGATCGGAGCGATCAAGTCGATGATGCGTGCCGTCATGTTCGTGGGATCGAGAGGACTCTCGAGACGCAGTTTTTCGTCCGGGAAGAGTGCTGTGAGATCCTCGAAACGAGGGCGGCCCTTGCCCGAGTCCGGATTTCCTCCATTGACCGACAAGACCTCGATCAGCGCCGGATTCTTCTCGTTGCGACCTGCGCTTCGAGCCATTCCGGTGATGAAGTCGCCCTTGCGCAGTCCGTGCTGACGCGTGAGCTTGACCGAGATGTAGGCGTCGTCGCGACTCGGGAGGTACCCCTTGACGCGCACGAAGCCATACCCTTCGTCGCGCAGGTCGAGATAGCCGGACACTTCCGTCGTCTCTTGTTGGAAGGACTCACCCGGAGCGCGGTCCGATGCAGAGAACCCGTCGCGGTCTTCGCCCTGCGGTCCCTCGTCACGACCACCTCGGCCACGACGTCGGCGACGACGATTACGGCTCTCGCCATCGAAATTCCGCTGACCGCCCTGTTGGTTGCCGCCACCCTGGCCGCCCGATTGCCCGCCACCTGATTGATGTTGCGAACTGCGCTGATGATCACGACGCTGTCCGGACGGGGCTGATCCTGCAGGACCCTCGCCACCGACAAGATCCTCGACTGTCGCCTCGCCCTGACGCACGAGAGCTGCTTCCCACTCGGCTAGAGGCTCACCATCAGGACCGAGGATGATGTCGTCACCGCCGGTCGACGCTGGCTTGACAGGCGTCGTTGCGGCCCTTCCCGACGACGCTGCCGGCTTCGTGTCCGAGCTCTCCTCAGCACCGTCTTTCTCAGTTGAACCTTCACGCGACTTCGGTGAGGTTCCGGTCTTCGTCGCCTTTGTTGCTGACGAGCGAGCCGAGGCTCGACCTGTCCCGCCAGATTCGGACTCTTCGGGTCCGCCGACCGTGGCCAGGATGTTGGTGATGATGTCTTCTTTTTTCGCTCGCGCACTGGCCTTCAAACCGAGTGCGGTGGCGATTGCGATCAGCTGCTCTTTGTCTTTCGACTCGAGCACCGACTTTTCCAGGGCGTCTGCGGCCACAAGAACCTGCTTTCGGGCGTGGGTGTCAACGGCGGCGTGCTCGAAAGTGCACGATCACCGGCGTCCCAGCGCCAGTGGGGAGAATCCGCACGGACCAAGACATTCGGTCACTCATGCGATCTGGTCTTCCAGACACCATGACCATAGCCATCCGGACGGACGAAGGCAACGCCAACCCGCCGAGGAATCAGCGGGTGTACCCCGAAATCAGGGCGCTCTCAGGCGGTTCGAGCCACCGAACGGACGAAATTCTCGATTGTCGACAAGTCCCCGGGAAGCACTGTCGTCGTCTCGGGGAGGTCCATGAGATCGGCCAGGTGCGCAGGCAAGGACGGTCGAACCCCCGTTGCGCGAATGACCGCGTCGGGAAACTTCGCCGGATGCGCGGTTGCCAGAGTCACCGTGGCCAGACCAGGTGTGGCGTGCTGGCGAGCAGCGGCGACGCCAACTGCAGTGTGGGGATCGATGAGCATTCCTGTCCGACGATGAACATCGGCCATCGTGGCGATTGTCGACGAGTCGTCGCAGCGAGCGCCCTTGAAGACCGGTCCGATCCATGTGTCGTATTGGAGGCGTGAGACGTCCAACGATCCCGAACTGCGGAATCGATCCATCTGCTCGGCAGTCGTCGCTCCGTTTCGCTCGTTCACCTCGAAGAGAAGTCGCTCGAAGTTCGAGGAGACCTGGATGTCCATCGATGGGCTGAGAGTCGCACTCACTCCCCGAGTCGTCATCGATCGTTCTTCGAAGAACCGGGTGAGGATGTCGTTGCTGTTCGAACCGACGATCAACGACTCGATCGGGGCTCCCATCTCACGGGCGATCCAGCCGGCGAGAACGTTCCCGAAGTTTCCGGTCGGAACGCTGAATGCAAGAGGCTGCTGACCGAGGGCATCGGAAGCGGCGACGTAGTAGACGATCTGCGCCATGACTCGAGCCCAGTTGATGCTGTTCACCGCTGAAAGGTTCATCTCGTCGCGAAATGGTGCATCGTTGAACATCGCCTTGACGAGATCTTGGCAATCGTCGAATGTCCCCTCGACAGCGACCGTGTGCACATTCGGAGCCGCAACCGTCGTCATCTGCCTTCTCTGTACATCACTGACACGACCGTGCGGATAGAGAATCACGATGTCGACGTTCGAACAGCCCTTCACGCCATCGATCGCAGCGGACCCCGTGTCACCACTCGTGGCTCCGACGATCATGACCCGTTCGGAACGAGCCGAGAGAACGTGATCGAACATCCGACCGACGAGTTGAAGTGCAACGTCCTTGAACGCAAGCGTCGGCCCGTGGAAGAGCTCCATGATCCATTGATCAGGACCGACCTGAACGAGAGGCACTGTGGCCGGATGACGAAACGTCGCGTACGCCTCCTGGCACATTCGCGCGAGGTCCGCTTTCGAAATGTCGCCCTCGACGAACGGTTCCATGACTGCCGAGGCGAGTTCCGCGTACGAGCCCGTCGGCAACTCCGGCATCGAAGGCCAGCGATTCGGGACGTAGAGACCGCCGTCGCTTGCGAGGCCAGCCAGGAGAACATCGGAGAAACCGAGTTCCGGTGCCCGTCCTCTCGTCGAGATGTACCGCATTTCGGATCGTGCAGCAGCCATGAGTTCCTCGCTCAGTGACCGATCACTCGCAACAGCCCGCCTACCTGAGTGACGACGTCCATCTGGCGCAGTTCGCGCAACGTGTCCTGAATCGCGGACTCCTTGGCCTCATGAGTGATGAAGACGAGCCGAGCCTCTGCCCCAGCGCCTTCTTGTTCTGCGGCACGAATGCTCACACCATGACGTGCGAATGCTCCGGTGACCGCATGGAGGACACCCGGCTTGTCGGCAACCTCCAAAGAGACGAGATACTCGGCTGTCGATTCGTCGATCGGTCGGATGACCGCCTTGGCGAAGTGACCGATCGTGCCGTGTGTTCCTTTGACAAGATTCACCGCGGCGTCGATGACGTCGCCGAGAACTGCACTCGCCGTCGGATTGCCACCCGCCCCTCGTCCGTAGAACATGAGTGATCCCACGGCACCGCCTTCGACGAACACCGCGTTGTAGCTCTCTCGCACACTCGCGAGCGGATGGGTGTCGGGCACCATGGCCGGATGGACGCGCACGCCGACTTCGCCCGACTGCGGATCTCGTTCCGCGATGCCGAGAAGTTTGATCGTGTAGCCGAGCCGATGAGCGACAGCGATGTCGTTGGCTGTGATCCGGCTGATCCCCTCGTGGTAGACGTCGCCCGCAACAACCTTCGCGCCGAAGGCGATCGTCGCCAGAATGGCTGCCTTGGCTCCGGCATCGAAGCCCTCGACATCGGCCGTTGGGTCGCGTTCAGCGAATCCGAGGCGCTGAGCTTCAGCGAGGGCAGCGCCGTAATCAGCACCCTCCTCGGTCATCTTCGTGAGAATGAAGTTCGTGGTGCCATTGATGATTCCCATCACCCGTGACACAGGTTCTCCGCGCAAACTTTCGCGAAGTGCCCGCACAACCGGAATTCCACCGGCAACCGCTGCCTCGAACAACAGATCGACTCCGGCTGAATCGGCTGCTGAGAACAGTTCGACTCCGACGTTGGCGAGAAGTTCCTTGTTGGCCGTGACCACTGGCTTACCCGCAGCGAATGCAGAGGTGATCAGCTCACGAGCCGGCTCAATTCCGCCGATGACCTCGACCACGAGATCGATGTTCGGATCGGCGACCACAGCGTGGGCGTCTCGGGTCAGAAGTTCGCCAGGGACGGAGACGTCTCGATCGCGGGACAGGTTGCGCACTGCGACAGCTCCGATTTCGAGCGAGATACCTGTTCGTGCGGCGATGAAGGGAGCCTGAACTTGGACGAGTGAATAGAGGGCTGCTCCGACGTTGCCGCACCCGAGGAGGCCGATGCGCACGACGCGCGGAGTCGAATGGGATGCGGTCATGGCAGGTCAGGCTAGGGCTGTCCCCCACAGAACCGACGAGCCGATGCCCATGACGGTGCAGTGTTCACGTGCTGGATGTCCACGATTTGGGTGTCCACCGTCTAGGCGATGTCGAGGCGCACGAGATCCTCGTAGGTCTCCCGTCGAACGACGAGGCGAGCCGAACCATCCGCCACGAAGACCACTGCGGGGCGGGGAATCTTGTTGTAGTTGCTCGCCATGGAATGCCCGTATGCACCTGTCACCGGCGTCGCAACGAGATCCCCAACTCGGACATCAGCGGGCAAGTTGCCGTCGAAGATCAAGACGTCGCCACTCTCACAGTGCTTGCCGACGATCCGAACGTCGAGATCGCGTCCGGCTGCGACATCCCCCACGCTGAACGCCTCGTAGCCGCTGCCATAGAGAACTGGCCGCGGATTGTCACTCATGCCCCCGTCGACACTCACGTAGGTGCGAATCCCTTCGATGTGCTTGACCGTTCCCACTCGATAGACGGTGACCGCACCTCCCGCGACGATCGAGCGACCCGGCTCGACCGAGATTGCTGATCGAACCCCGTGAGCTCGACAGGCATCGAGGAGAACAGAGCCCCAAGCTGACAACGTGGGAGCCTCCTCGGATTCCGTGTAAGCGACACCGAGACCTCCGCCGAGCGTCAATTCCGGAAGATCGAGTGGGCCAGAGAAAGCCGCCATCACTTCAGCAGCACGGGCACAACTCTCGACGGCGAACACGTTCGACCCGATGTGACAGTGCACACCGATCAATTCGGCGCTCGCGGATCTGCGCACACGCTCGACCGCCTTGGCTGCATCTCCATTTGCGAGATTGAAGCCGAACTTCGAATCGTCCTGTCCGGTCGCAATGTAATCGTGGGTGTGGGCATGAATGCCAGGAGTGACGCGGACCATCACACGCGGTGTCGGCAGACCTTCGGCGTGCAAGTGATCGAGCCGATCGAGTTCGTCGAAACTGTCGACCACGATGTGACGTACTCCCGGGCGAGCCTGGTCTTGCGCACCAGCGGTCAGAGCCATCCGTAACTCGTCGAGGCTCTTGTTGTTGCCGTGGAAGACACACCGATCAGCCGAGACGCCACCGTGCATCGCCACGTACATCTCTCCACCAGATGCAACGTCGATCAGCAGTCCTTCTTCGTCCACGAGTCGCGCCATGGCAGAACACAGGAATGCCTTCGAGGCGTAGATGACGCGATCGACGCCGAATGCCGCAACGGCTTCGCGACACCTCGACCGAAGATGCTCCTCGTCGTAGACGAACAAAGGTGTCCCGTGAACTTCTGCCAACTCCTCGACGGAACAACCTCCGATCGACAGAGAACCATCGGACTCGATCCGAGCCGTGTCCGGCAAGAGGCGCATCGGCACTGGACGCGTGCTCACATCTGCTCCGGTACGTCGATCCCGAGCAAATCGAGGCCCTGTCGAAGTGTTCGAGCGGTGAGATCGCACAGTGCCAGCCGACTCGAACGCACGCCATCGTCATCGACCTTCAACACCGGACAATGCTCGTAGAACGACGTAAACGCGGTCGCCAAGTCGTACAGATACGTGCACAGTCGATGGGGGCTGTACTTGTCGACCGTGTCCATCACGGCAGCATCGAATCCGAGGAGCGCAAGCGCAAGCTGCTTCTCCTGAGGCTGCGCGATCCGTGTCTGCGCGTTGCTCGAGCGATCGACTCCTGAGCGTCGGAAGATGCTGCAGATCCGCGCGTGCGCATATTGAAGATATGGGGCGGTGTTGCCGTCGAACGAGAGCATGCGCTCCCAGTCGAAGACGTAGTCGCGAATGCGATCGGTCGAGAGATCCGCGTACTTCACTGCACCGATTCCAATCGTGCGCGCCACTTCGGAGCGATCGGCCTCAGCCAAATCCGGATTCTTCTCGGCAATTGCTGCATCCGCTCTCGTCACGGCTTCCGTGACCAGATCGATGAATTTCAAGGGATCACCGCTTCGGCTCTTCAGCATCTTGCGATCCACACCGAGAACGTTGCCGAACTGGACGTGCACTGCCTCACGAGGATCCTTCAGCCAACCAGCCATACGCGCGACATCGAACACCATGGAGAGATGCTGAGCTTGCGGTGCTCCGACGACGTAGAGAAGCAGATCCGCATCGAGCCGTTCGACTCGATCGATGATGCATGCCAGGTCACTTGTGGCGTAGTTGAAGCCGCCTTGACCTTTTTGAACGATCAACGGCAGCGGATCTCCATCACGATTCGTGTACCCAGGTGGGAAGACCACATCGGCACCATCGGATTCCTGCAAAAGACCGAGGCCATCGAGCCGGCGAATGACTTCGGGTAGAAGATCGTTGTACGCGCTCTCACCCATCAGATCGTCATCGGTGAGCAGGACGCCGAGCATGCGGTAGACCGCGTTGAAGTGCTGCGTCGACAGATCGACGAGAAGCTTCCAGAGTCGTCGAGTCTCGGCATCACCACCTTGCAGCATGACGACGCGATGGCGAGATCGGTCCTGGAACACCTCATCCGCGTCGAACTTCGCTCGAGCTTGTTTGTAGAAGCCATCGAGATCTCCGAGGGACAAGTGCTCTGCGGCTGTGTCCTCGCCGAGGTCGAGCAGATGTTCGATGAGCATCCCGAAGGGCGTACCCCAGTCACCGATGTGGTTCTCGCGAATGACTTCGTGGCCGAGGAATTCGAGCATGCGCACCAACGCGTCACCGATGACAGTGGTCCGCAGATGGCCGACATGCATTTCCTTGGCCACATTGGGAGCCGAGTAGTCGACGACGACACGGCGAGCCGGCACCGTACGCACTCCGAGTCGAGAGTCCCCTGCAATCGACGTCAGCAGACCGTCGAGGAATTCCGATCGAAATGTGAGGTTGATGAATCCAGGGCCTGCAATCTCCGTCGACTCGCAGAACTCCGCAAGTCCGTTGCAGGCTTCGAGAATCTCCGCTGCTACATCTCGCGGATTTCGGCCGAGTTCCTTGGCGAGGGGCAGCACTCCATTGACCTGCGCATCGGCGCGATCACTCGGTCGAACAATTGGGTCGACCCCATCTCGCCCCGCGACACCGGACATGGCCCGAGACAGACGATCGGACACGATGGCAAATGGATCGAACATGACCGTCTCATTGTTGCCGATGGCGTACGCCCGCAGTGGTTGCATTGAGGAGTGGCACTCGAATCGCGCCCGTTGCGACGCCAACTCTTCGGAACTCGTTGCTCCGACCCACCGCTAGGCTCGCCTCACCAGCCCACGTAGCTCAGTGGATAGAGCGTCTGCCTCCGGAGCAGAAGGTCGTAGGTCCGATTCCTACCGTGGGCGCAAGTTGCCGATCAAGAAACAGCGGACTTCACCGCTGCGGCAATCGCTGAACCATCAGCGGCGTCGCCAACCCGGTCGCGAACGGCCTTGATGATTCCCCCCATGGCCTTGGGTCCCGTTTGGCCCGCTTCGGTCGCCTTGGCAACTTCCTCTGCAACGATGGCAGCCAACGCTGCCGGATCCATCGCAGCGGGAAGGTACCTCTGGAGGATGACTGCCTCTTGCGATTCCTTGTCAGCCAACTCCTGACGCCCGGCATCTCCATAGATCTGTGCCGACTCGAGGCGCTTCTTCACTTCCGAGCGCAGAACGACGACCACTTGTTCGTCGGTGAGAACAACTGCCTCACTTCCGGCTACTTCTGCATTCTTGATGGCGGCCAACGCCATGCGCAGGGTCGACTTCAACAACTCGTCACCGGCGCGCAACGCGTCGGAGATGTCGTTCTGAATTTTTTCTTTGAGCGCGCTCTGCACAGACATGACGTCATTCTGACCGACGGCAGAGGTATTTCCCACTGCTGTCCTCATCGACAACCGCAGCAACTCCTGTTCGGTAGCCTCACCTGTCGTGAATCAAGTCAAGAATCGTCTCGCTGCCCTGTCGATGCTGGATCGTGCATTTCGATTGCTCGAAGATGGCCGAATATCCGCCCTCTACGAAGCCCTCGACGAAGAGGGTCAGAGCGCAGTCCGACACATTGCGGGCGTGCAAGGAGAGGCGACCACCTCCGAAGTGGTTGCTGCGATTCGTGTCTCGACCCTGAAGGGTCGAATCAACGGTGACCTCGAGCGAGTTGCGATCATGCTCACCGAGAAGTGTCTCGACGAATGCATCGAGGCTCTCGGTTCGAATGCAGACGATCCGAGTGAGGAGAATCTCCGCTCGGTCCTTCCCGACATCATCGCCAAACACGGTCTGGACGTGACCCAAGTGATGCTTGCCACGGTCGTCACCGGAGAGGCTCTGGCATCACCGATCATCACTCGCCTTCTGAAACACGACGATGCTTGGAAGTTGCCGCCCGCACCTGCGGTCGAAGTCGCACCCCTGGCTCAGCCGTCCAAACAAGACGATGCAGAGCGCCAGGCCATCAAGGAGCAGCGCAAAGCTCGCAAACTTGCCGAACAAGAGGCTGCTCGTCGCCGACGCGAACAGTCGGCGTCTGCTCGCCGTCGCTGACGCAATCGACGAACTCGACACCGTCGGGTCTGTTCACCCTCACTGGTGGCGGCGTTCGAAATCGAGCAAAGATTTCTTCATGTCGGTCCCGAGTGCGAAACCTGTCAGAGATCCATCCGAGCCGATGACCCGGTGGCAGGGAACGATGATCGGAATCGGATTGCGTCCGTTCGCACCGCCAACTGCGCGAGCCTTGCGAACGTCACCGAGCGCCCGGGCCTGATCTGCATAACTGATCGTCGTCCCGTAGGGAATTGTCGACAGAATTCGCCAAGCGGCCAATTGGAATTCCGTGCCAACTGGATCGAGCGGAATCTCGAACACGACTCGACGTCCTTCGAAATACTCATGGAGCTGCCGTTCAGCCTCGTCGAGAATGGACGATTTCGCCGGAGGTGACATCTCGGCGCCAGTCTCGGGATCGTCCGCTCCTCCCGCATGTCCGAGCCGGACATCGATAGCTCGAAGTCCGCATTCGGATGCCACCAGTTGAAGGGCGCCAACCGGACTCGAAATCTCTCTCGAAAGCAGCGTTTCGCTCGATCCCGATGCAGTCACGCCTGCATCTTGTCACCCGAACGGCCCAAGCCGTCCCACGCCCTCGGGTGATCGAGCAGTGACATCGCTGCGGAGTTTCGCCCTGGGAAGTCTCTTCGTTGTACCGTGCAAATACCCCGTCCTTCGGCCGACCCCTGACCCATCACCGCACATCCGACGATTGGAGAAGTGATGATCACCAACGACAAGCAGGCATCTCAGATTCCCGGCGACTTGCCGAGCGAATCCGCTCCCGATCGACATGCCACCCCCGATCAACATGGCTCGCTGAGCAAGCGACAGATCTACCTCGTCTTCGCTGGCGTCATGGCCGGTCTCGCATTGTCCGCGCTGGACGGCACGATCGTCACGACCGCTCTCGCCACGATCGTCGGCGATCTCGGTGGCATCGAGTACTACGCCTGGGTCGGAACCGCCTACATGTTGACGAGCACCACGGCGACACCTCTGTTCGGCAAATTGTCCGATCTCTACGGTCGACGCCTTCTGTTCCAGACTGCAATCGTCACATTCGTTCTCGGCTCACTGCTGTGCGGCATCTCCCAGAACATGTGGCAACTCGTGGTGTCTCGAGGAGTTCAAGGAATTGGCGGCGGCGGCTTGTTCTCACTCGCTTTCGCGATCATCGGAGACGTCGTTCCTCCCCGCGAACGCGGCAAGTACGTTGGCTTCATCACGAGCATCTTCACTGCGAGCAGTGTTCTCGGTCCGCTGATCGGTGGCTTCATCGTCGACAACACCAGTTGGCGTTGGATCTTCCTCGTCAATCTCCCCGTCGGACTCATCGCTCTGTTCATCACGGACAGAGCTCTGCGATTGCCGTTCCACCGGCAGCAGAGAAGAATCGACTACCTCGGGGCAACGTTGCTCGTCGTCGCCGTCACGAGTTTGCTGCTCGGACTGTCCTGGACCGGCGACTCGTATGGATGGGCATCGATTCCGACCTTGGCTCTGTTCGCACTCACGCTCGTTTCTTCTGCAGCATTCATCACCTGGGAGCGGCGAGCGGAGGAACCCATCATTCCCCTTGCGATGCTTCGGATGGACGTTGTGAGTTCCGTCGTTCCGATGATGTTCCTCGTCGGCGCCATCATCTTCGGTGCGAACACCTTCATGCCCCTCTACCTGCAGGGTGTCACCGGAGTGTCGGCAACCAATTCGGGGCTTCTCCTCGCACCCCTTGCTGTCGCAGTTGCGGTCACTGCAATGATCACGGGCCGGCTCACTGCTCGTACGGGCAAGTACAAGTTGTGGCTTCCCATGGGCGCCCTCTTCGCCATCGGAGGGCTGACCATGGTGTCGTTCCTCGGGACGACACACGGCTATCTCTACATCGCGATGATCGGCTCGTTCTGGATCGGGGCTGGGATGGGAGCGCTCATGCCGACGGGCACTCTTGCGGTCCAGAACGCTGTTCCGATGCAGGAAATGGGTTCAGCCTCGTCGACGGTGATCTTCATGCGTCAGCTCGGAGGCGCCATCGGACTCGCTGCGTACGGAACGCTCCTCAACTCGCGCCTCGCCGGTCGTGTCGATCCCGAGATCATCCGGGTGCCCCGCGAAATCAAGAATCTGCCATCTCCCGCTCGAGAGGAAGCACTGGCTGGTCTCACCGATGCCATCAACGTCGTCTTCCGAGCTTCGCTACCGGTCATGGCCATTGCATTCGTGATTGCACTCTTCGTCCCCGGACTGCCCCTGCGGGGAGCAACAGCGATGACCTCTACGCCTCGAGCCGATGACGAGTCTGGGTCTTCGCCAAACGTCGGGCATGCCATCCCACCAGGAGCAGTCCACTGACAGCAAAGACGGCTGCACTCCAGAAAATGGCGCGCTTTCCGAGCACTTGACCGACTCCGCCGAGGGCCAGTCCTCCGAGGACGCCTCCGAGTTCGAAGAACATCGTGAAACTGGCAACGACTGCCACCCGCTCGTCATCGTCGACGTTGCTCACGCTCATGGCCAAGAGTGACGGGTAGAAGAACGAAATACCGAGAGCGAAGAACACCGTCCCGATCCAGATACCCGCAGCACTCGCAAGTACCGCAACGGAGAGTACGCCCAAGAGGATGAATGTGATCGCCGCAGCGACGCTGCGCACGAGGCCGATCTTTTCCGGTAGACGTGCCCCGAAGAGCCGGATCACGAGACACACGATGCTGTAGACCACGAAGAAGCGGGCAGATCCATCGAGCCCGAGTTCCTTCGCATAGGTCGGGACGAAGGAATTGAACGCCGTCCATGCTGCGATGCCGAGAGCCATCATCGTCCCGGGGACGACGGCCTTCGGGTGGAACC
>JBJTGN010000225.1:0-1740 GCA_046093905.1 Actinomycetota bacterium | reverse complement strand
GCCATCAACAAGGCAATCTACGCCGATTCGCCGAGTCCATTCAGGGACGTGCTGACCTTTCGGGACGAGGGGGTGGATTGACAACTCGCGGTAGACCCCCGCTTCAAATTGGGCAAAGGGGCAAGATAAACAGAAGGCAGGTAGCCCCAGGATCGTGGGAGGCGAGGTGCTACATCCGTGGGCCTGACGGAAGGCGCAGAGAAGTTCAGTGCCGCACACCACGCGGGGTGCCGGATCGTTACGGCTCAGCCGCTGAGCAAGCCCTTCTGAAACGGCTTGACGAACTGACGGCTGCTGGACAGTCCGACGACGACGCAACGGTCTCGGGACGGACTCTGGTCTCTGTGTTGTTGGAGCGACACCTCGACGCACTGCGCAACGCTGGTCGGGCACCACGAACCATCTACGCCTACGGTCTGCGCATCCGGTACTGGAATGCGGTCGCGTCCGGGATCACCGTCGAAGACTGCACGGCAGGCAGACTCCAACGCCTCCTAGAAGAAGTCCGCAACGCTCACGGGGACACAGACGCTAAGCAACTAGGCATCTTGCTGGCCGCCGCTTTAGACATGGCCGTCGCCGATGGCGTATTCAAAACCAATCCCGCTCGGGCGATGAAACCGCCACCGAAGCCGAAGAAGGCCAAGGGGCTGGGGGCGACCCCCATCGACCCCGCCATGCTTCCCGCAGTTTTGAAAGCCCTCACCGAGTGAGAACTGTGTCGCAAGAAGGACCTGACTGACCCGATTCTCATGCACTTGGCGACAGGCCTGAGGGTTTCCGAGGTTCTTGGATTCTTGTGGGAGGAGTTCGACCAAGAGTCGAAGACAATCGCCGTGTCGGGCCGGGTGGTGTGGGTTAAGGGTGAGGGGCTGTTGCGCACCCCGACCTTTGACTCGTCGAAGGGGACGGCCCCTCTTCTGGCGTTGCCGCAGTTCGCAGTGGACATGCTCGTGGCGAGGGCGCAGGAACAGCGGCTGAATCACTTCGGGGTGATCTTTCCGTCCAGCGTCGGCACGCTCCGGGACCCGTCTGGCTTCAACCGCCAATGGCGCGAAGTTCGCGAGGGACTCGGGCCAGACCTAGCGGGGTCCACCGGCCACAGCTTCCGCAAGACCCTGAGCAACCTGGTCACCGACCACACCGCCGATCCTCGGATCGCCGCCGACGTACTCGGCCATACCGACATCGCGACGACCCTGCGGCACTACCTGGCCAGGGGGAAGACGCACCCCGAAGTCGCCATGATGGTGGAGAACGCGGTCCGCGGCACGGGGAAGGCGGCCAAGGTCACGAAGAAATCCACGCGACGGCGCGTGTAATAAATACGGATTAAATACGGACTTGGCCTGTCACAAAGCAAACCAGGCCAGAGGAAACATCCTCTGACCTGGTTTTTTCGTAGCGGGGACAGGATTTGAACCTGCGACCTCTGGGTTATGAGCCCAGCGAGCTACCGAGCTGCTCCACCCCGCGGTGGCTCTGCAAGGCTACCCACGGGCCGTCGGGACCGCCAAATCCCCAGCTAGTCGTCGCCAATCGCCGCAACCGGGCCACCGAACGCCTACGGTTACGGCCATGACGAATTCCCTGGAGTCGCGCATCGGGCAGTTCTCCCCCGCCGTCATCGGCGTCTGTCGCATCGTCTTCGGCTTCCTCTGGGCGCTGCACGGATCCGCCAAGTTGTTCGGCTGGCCGGACTATCCGCCCGGCGCCGGCCGGGTCCCGGTGGGCACCTGG
>JBJTGN010000224.1:0-2800 GCA_046093905.1 Actinomycetota bacterium | reverse complement strand
GCTGGCGGTCCATCCATGATGATGTTCACCCACAAAATGGCGATCGCTGCAAATGGCTTGCCATTTGCGATATCGAAGATCGACGCAGCCAGGAAGAGCATGGCGAATCCGAGCGTGGTGCTCAGCTGGAAGCGGACGAATTTGACGATGTTGTCGTAGATCGTTCGACCACGTTTTACTGCGCCGACGATCGTTGCGAAGTTGTCGTCGGTGAGCACCATCGTTGCGGCTTCCTTGGTCACCTCGGTTCCCGTGATCCCCATGGCGACTCCCATGTCGGCCTTCTTCAGTGCGGGGGCATCGTTCACTCCGTCGCCGGTCATTGCGACGATGCGACCCTTGCGTTGAAGTGCCGCAACAAGTCGGATCTTGTGCTCGGGAGCAACGCGAGCAAAAACTGCGATGTCATCGATGCGTGCATCGAGTTCTTCGTCGGACATTTGATTGAGATCGTTCCCAGTGACGGCGATGACTTCGCCGTCGCGACCCAATCCGAGTTCACGGCCAATGGCACGTGCTGTCACGGCATGGTCACCGGTGATCATTTTCACGGTGATACCCGCCGATCTGGCTTCGGCGATGGCCAACTTCGCCTCCGGTCGAGGAGGGTCGACGATGCCGATGAGGGCGGTGAGGACGAGGTCGGAAACAAGGATCGATGGATCTGCATTGGAGTCCGTGAACTCGTTCCATGCTTCAGGATCGATATCGCGTTGAGCAACGGCGAGGACACGCAGTCCTTGATCGGCCATTCGATCGTTGTGGCCGAGAAGTTGGGTCCTCATTGAAGCAATCGGCTGCGCCGATCCATCAGAATCAATTGCATGATTTGAACGTTCGAGCACGACATCGGGTGCTCCCTTGACGAACATTCGCATGATGCGTTCGCCGCTGCTGCCGATGACTTCATGGAACGTCGCCATCACTTTGGTTGCCGAGTCGAAAGGGACCTCGGCAATTCGGGGATATCGAGTGCGAACATCGGCGACGTCGATGCCACCCTTGGCTGCCAGAACAACGAGAGCACCTTCTGTCGGGTCTCCGACCAAATTCCACTCTTCGCCCTCGTGGCGAATCACGGCGTCGTTGCACAGAGCCATCCCCAACAGGGCGTTGTCCATCGTGAAAGGCACATCGCCAACGAGATCCTCGATGCTGCCGATGGGCGAGTAACCCTCGCCAGTTACGTGATGGTCGCGATTCTGGACGACGAGGCTTCGAGCCGTCATCTCGTTCAAGGTGAGCGTTCCGGTCTTGTCGGAGCAGATGATGCTCGTACAGCCGAGAGTCTCGACGCTTGCAAGTCTCTTGACGATGGCGTTCTTCTTGGCCATCTTCGAGACGCCCACCGCAAGGGTGACGGCCGTAACCGCCGGCAACCCCTCCGGAATCGTTGCGACCGCCAAGGCAACCGCAAGGTTCAACAACTCCGAGACGGAATTGCCACGAATCAAGCCGATCACGAAGACAGCGACGACGATGGCTCCGGACAACTTGGCAAGACTGTGAGCGAGGCCTTCGAGCTGCTTCTGCAGAGGAGTCTTCTCTGTCTCAGTTTCTCGCAACAGGCCTGCAATACGCCCGATCTCCGTGTTCATGCCGGTCGCTGTCACGATGAACTCACCACGACCGCGAGTCACTGTGGTGTTCATGTAGGTCATGCACGACCTGTCGCCGATTGGAGCGTCTTCACGCGAAATCGCTTCAACTGACTTTTCCGATGGCTGGCTCTCACCCGTGAGGGCTGCCTCTTCGATTTCCAAGTTGGCGGCGAGGAGCAGTCGACCGTCGGCAGGAATGCGATCTCCTGCTTCGACAAGAACGACATCGCCAGGAACCAGTTGATCAGTCGCCACGGACTGAACTTCTCCGTTGCGACGGACGCGGCTCGAGGCCGTCAGCATCCTCTTCAATGCTTCGAGAGAAGCCTCGGCACGATTTTCTTGGACGAATCCGATGATTGCGTTCGCGAAGACGACGACCAACACGACGAGCGGTGTCTTCAACTCCCCAGACACGACGAAACTGACGACTGCGGCAACCAGAAGAATGGCGATCAGCAAGTCGCGGAACTGGTCCAGAAACCGCAGGATCGTCGGACGTCGTTTCGATTCCGCCAAGCGGTTCGGCCCGTGGGCACGCATCCGATCATCGACTTGCGCGGAAGTCAGTCCTGAGGTGATGTTCGTTCCGAATGACGCTGCCACGACGACGGAGTCCGACGTATGCGGATGAGTAACGGGTTGAGACTCAAAGGTGTTCATGGAGTGTCCTTCGAAAACGTTGAGCGTTCCGAAGGTCTCTCCCTCTCTACCGGGCCGGGCTTTGCAGCCGTATTGACGACTCCGGTTCGCTGTTGCCAGCGGGGATACTCCCCTTCTCCACCTGAAGATAGCAGTCACCAGATGGTCGTTCAACACAACCTGACACAATGTTGATGTGACGTCTGTTGAGTGGGCCGAAGATGCAGACGGCATGCACCGTGAATTCGTCTTTCGTGATTTTTCGGAAGCATGGGCTTTCATGACGCGGGTCGCCCACCTTGCAGAGCAGATGAATCATCACCCGGATTGGTCGAACAGCTGGAACCTCGTTTCCATCACCCTCATCAGCCACGATGTTGGCCGGGTCACAGATCGCGACCGAGAACTTGCTGAGGCGATCGACAGCATCCATGTTGGCGGGAGCGAAGGCGAGCCATGACCGGGGAGTCGACCGAATCGTCAGCGTTTCTTGGCTGGAAAGTCGTGGCCGCTTGTTTCGTTCTCCTGACGACGTCTGCAGGTATCGGCTTCTACGG
>JBJTGN010000223.1:0-1793 GCA_046093905.1 Actinomycetota bacterium | reverse complement strand
GGCGGTGAAGTTCCGCTGGACGAGGTCATCGTGGACCGGCGGGCCCGCCTTCGTGCTCTTGCCCCGCTTGGGCTTCTTGCCGAACGCCGAGAACCAGCCATTGGTCGAGCAGATCCGCCACGCGGTCCGCTCAGCCATCATCTCCCCGGCGTCGCGGGTCTCGTCGACCAGAAACCGGTAGCCGAACTCCGGGTCGTCCCCGTGCGCGTCGAACAGAGCATTCGCCCGATACGCCTCGACCAGTTCGGCGTCGGTGACCGGGTTGGCCAGCCACCGGTAGTAGGCCTGGCGAGCAAGCCTGAGCACCCGACACGTCACCGCGACGGGAATACCGTCAGCGGCCAGCTCGCTCACGAGCGGGTAGAGCCTTTTCCCGGCAGGTTCGCCTGCGACAGGTAGGCAGCTACCCGGCGCAGCACCTCTTTCTCCTGCTGCAGCAGCCGATTGCGCTTACGCAGCTCACGCAGTTCCGCCGACTCAGACGACGACACGCCGGGCTTGCGCCCGGCCTCCACGTCAGCCCGGCGCAGCCAGTTCTGCAGGCAGGTCTCGGAGATCCCGAAAGCATCGGCGATCTCCTTGATCGTCACCCCAGGCTCACGGCGCTGGGCAACCGCCACAACGTCGTCGCGGAACTGTCTCGGATAGGCCTTCGGCACGACAGACATCCTTCCTGCGGCACCCCACGGCACCACAGATCAGATGTCCCCTACCCGTGCAGCAGTCCCCGTACCAGTCACGGTGACGCTAGACCAAAAACCGCGAACTTTACTAGAGGTCGTACTCAGAATCGGGAACAAGGTTCTTGAACGGCTTTCCGAAAGCTAGACGGGCCGCTTCCTCGGTGGCCTCAATCTCCATGCGCGACCTACAGTCGATGGACATAGATCCCATGTGCGCAGTGAGTAGGCAACGGTCGAAGTTCGTCAAAGGTCCCCTGTAGGGCTCTTGGTCAAAAACGTCGATGGCCACACCACCGAGCAGCCCCTCCATGAGCGCATTGTATAGCGCGGATTCATCGACTACCCCTCCACGTGCCGTATTAATGAGCAGGGCATCGGGTTTCATGCTCCGCAGTTCCTTCTCACCAACAAGCCCTAGAGTGTCACGAGTCAGCGGTACGTGAAGTGTCACAACATCGCACTTCGTGAAAATCGCGTCTTTGGATGTCCACTCGAGTTTCAATGCAGGTGCCACCTGCAAGTTCGGGCTGACATCATTGGCGAGCACGCGGGGACTGCCAAAGGCTGCCAAGCGCCGAAGCACACGGCCCCCAATTCGCCCGACCCCGATCACACCAATTGTGACGTCAGGAATTCGGCGCCCAAGAATTCTGACCCACTCACCACGCCGCATCTGCAGGTTTGCCACATGTGTTCCGCGGAGAAGCGTCAATATGTTGCCTATAGTAAGTTCGGCGACGGCCGGTGCGGGGGCGTCAGGAGTGTAGGTGACCGCAATTCGCCTCTCACGTGCAGCATGGAGATCTACGTTGTCGAGTCCAATCCCGACCCTAGCAATTAGTTTGAGCCTCGGTGACCTCTCGAGAACGGCATCAGTGATGGGCTCGGTGCCTGCGATCAAAATGTCAAAATCGTAGGTGATTTCGGCCATTTCCGCTTCTGTGAGGCGCCTTCCAAGCGGATTGATGCTGTAGTTGATCCCAGCGCTCTCGAGAATCTCCAGCGGCAACCTGTTGTGGCTCGCAAATGGTACGGTCGTCACGAGAGCTTTTAGTGTCATTCCTCTAGTATTCCAGAGGGGGGTCGGAGCCTGACCCGGTTTCCCGGACA
>JBJTGN010000222.1:0-2028 GCA_046093905.1 Actinomycetota bacterium | reverse complement strand
TCCTTTGACCCCGGGCGATGTGGGCATAAGCGCGACCCACCGAGCGATGAATGCCACCATCCGTGCAGAACTCCCTGCGGATTTGCTGCGCAACAATCTGGTGGTGGACACGCCTGAGCGCTGGCAGGGTCGGGAACGACCCGTGATGCTCATCGTGCATCCACTGTCGGGAATCGAGAATCCGGGTGCTTTCGACCTGGAGACTGGACGTTTGTGCGTCATGGCATCCCGCCACAAGGCGGCGTTGTTGATTTTCTCTCGCGACCACGTGCCATCGACTCTGGAGAACCTGATGCCTTCGGCAACGCAGAGCCCGGGGCTGCCTGACTCAATCGGGAGAGGTCACAATGTCCATCTCAATTTCTGGGAATTCCATCGCGAACGTGATCGCATATTCACCCTCTGAGCCCAATCCGGAAGCGACCACCAATGTGGCCCCAGCAACGTCTCTCCCAAGCACAACTTTGAAGACGGCTCCATGACCCTCCCAACGGATGAGCAACGGCTCGTGATCGACGCATCAAACAGTGTTCGCAGACTGAAGGTGGAGGCACTCGCAGGAACAGGCAAAACCACAGTGCTCGTTGAAATCGCAAAAACCTTGAAGACAAACGATCCCACGAAGCGCATTCTCTACACGGCGTTTAACAAGATGGTCGTAAAAGAAGTCGGTGACAGAATTCGACGCTTCGCCGATGCTCTCACCGTTCATGGTCTAGCGATGCGAACTGTTGGGGTCGATTTCGTGCAGAACAAGCTGCAGAAGAACCCCAGACGACTGAGGCCGACTGAAGCCGCATACCGACTGGGTATTGAGTCATCGATTCACTTCAATGCCAAACGTCTTGACGCCTACGACCAACACACTGAAACTCGCCTTGAACTGACTCCTCCACAACAGTTTCGACTGGTCCGAAGGTGCCTTGCAGAGTTTGCACGATCCCCAGACAAGCTGATCCTTCCAGAACATGTAGATGAGGCATGGTGGTCAAAGCGCCATGAGGCCCGATTCACACTGCCGCTAGCCGTGAAACAACAGATTGGACATCTGGCGGAACGAATGTGGGATGTCGTTACCCGGCCCGAAACGCTAACTTTTGAGTTCCTGCACGACTACTACATGAAGATGTGGCATCTCACGAACCCAACACTTCCGTACGACACGATCCTGTTCGACGAGGCCCAGGATGCCGACCCACTCATGCGTGATGTGGTCGAGAATCACGATGGACAAGTGATTTGGTGCGGCGACCGACATCAGTCGATTTATTCATGGCGCGGTGCCGTCAACGCTATGCAAGAAGTTGAAGCAGATCACACTCTCTATCTCACACGTTCGTTCCGATTTGGGGAAGAGATTGCTCGTGTCGCCAATTCGCTATTGCGACAACTTGGCGGGCAGACAATCAAGGGAGACGATCGGATTAAGTCAAGTGTTGGACGCGTAGACCGACCAGATGCCGAGCTCTACTACCTGAACATCACCGCGTTGATGAGGTTCGTTCAGCTCGTACAGCAAGGCGAGCAACCCACCATCAATCTCGATCTTGGAGCGCTTAAAGGCCAGATTCATGCCTTAAGGCTTCTCATAGACGGCATAAATTCAGACCATCCCGATTTTGAGCAATTCCAGGACCTCGCAGACTTGGTTGCCTGGATGACTGACGAAAACGTTGAGTGGGGAGAATTTGAATTCACGGTACGCCGACTCGTTCAGATACAACACTCGGTGAAGAAGCTCGAGACGGTTCGCGATATCGACAGGGCTGCGACACTGCAGTGGCTTGCCACGCTCACCAGTGCAATCAAGCGGGCTGAAGACAGTCAGGATCGTGGGGCTTCAGGACGGCTTCTCTCGACGGTGCACCGCGTATAGGGTTTGCAGTTTGATTCGGTACTGATTGGTGATGACTTTCCGGAGCTGAACGGCTTGCTTCTTGGCGATCCCGCCGAGCAGGAGCGTTGGCACGTTGCGTACGTCGCGCTCACCCGCGCAAGACTCCAGCTCGCCCATCCTTTCGCATATGT
>JBJTGN010000221.1:0-3227 GCA_046093905.1 Actinomycetota bacterium | reverse complement strand
ACGGGCGCTACGCGCCGTGATGATGGCCGATGGAGCAGCACGCGTCAGGTTGGAGCGCAGGTATCGGGTGCATGGTTCGGAATCCGGTCGTCGTCGGCATATCGAGATCGACGTGATGGCCAGACTCGAAGGCCAGCGGATAGCGTTGGAATTGAAGTACCCGAAGGCACGTTTTTCAGGGTCCGTTTTGGCGGATGGCGAAATTGAGGATTTCGACCTACTTCCGGGCGGCGCTCCGGACGTCGATGCAGCAGCGTTTTGGCGTGATGTTGAAAGGATAGAGTGGCTGCTCGCCAATGACGTGATCGATTCTGGCGCCGCGATCGTGTTGTCCAACTACCCGTTCTGGTCGAGTGACACACTGAAAGCTGGGACTCAGGCTCATGCCTTCAGATTGTGGGGCGGCCGCTCTGCGTCGCACGAAGTGCTCTCATGGGGAGACGCTGAAAATCCGGAACACAGTCCCCGAGTGCTGCTGGGTTCCAGTTATGAATGTAATTGGCTGGATTACAGCAACCCTATCGGGCAGTCAGGTAACGCGGTGTTTAAGTACCTAGCCCTAGAGTCGGCCGCCCCGATCCGTGCTTTGGTGCCGTGATCGGTCGTCAAGGGCTGAGGCAGGCGACGCCGTGCAGCACAATGCGCGTTTTGAGAACGAGCAACAGGCAGCCTGCATCTCGATCGCGGGTCGCAGCACCGCCGGCTGGGATGTCCTCGTCCTGAATCCGCGGAAGAAGCAACCTTTTCAACGTCTAAGGAATGCCCGTCGACAAGACACACCTGGAATCCTTCGGGAGCTCGGGGTTTGCCGCCTAAGCGGAATCAGGCCATGAGCGCCGCTCGGATGGCTTCTACCGCTGATCGCTTTCCTCCCATCAGATCTGTGAGACGTGACTCGGCCAAATCGAAGTTGGCCTGGCGGCGGCATTCATTGAGTGCGGCCACAAGTTTCTTGTCTGAAGACAGGAAGAGATCTGCCTCGACCAGGTATGAGCTGTGCTGTGCATCGTTCGGGTTGCCGGGACCGACTTTCATCGTTAACTGGGTATATACGAGCGCCGCCCTGATCCAATCGTGGCAGAGTTCTCGGGCGGCCAGCTCGAATGAGAAGAGATGCCAGTAATCAGAGGGATCTCGGGTTGCTGCTTCCATGTCGACTCGCGAGCCGACCCAATCTCGCATCGTCTGGATCATGCCGTCGTAACCCGAGGCGCCTCTTTTGGTCGACATAATGAACCAGTAGTGGAAAGCGATATCAAAGCGCCACGCCTCCACTTTACTTCCATCCCACCCCGGCAGGTAGGAAGCTGCCGTGCCAGCATCGGCGCTGTAGATCAAATGCTCATAGTCGCTGGAGAATCGAGCTTCTAAAAAGTCGCGCCGGGTTGTCTTTTGATGCGAAATCATCGGACCCGATGTTTCAGACCCAGCAGAGAAAGCCTCGTATGTAGCGTCGGGATCTTCGGCGGCCCAACGCCACCAATCCTTAGTCCACCTCCTGTGAAATTTGTCGACTGTTGACACGTCAGCTATTGCACGCATCCAATTGGGGCGGCGAGTCCTGACAACTTGGACGAAGTCTTCCGCGCACAACTGCGCCTCACTGCTAAGTCGCTCGCCTCGTATGCTGAGGAGTGCATCGAGGTGTCTTCGCCGCGAATCTCGGTGGGGGTTGTGCATCAACTCGACCAAGATGCTGGGCGGATGGACTACAAGGCAATCCAATTCCGCAAGGAGAGCACGTAGAGCCTCCGAGTCGTCCTGGTCGCCAACGTACGACCACAAGTTGGTATCGAGGATGAGTCTCGTTTTCACCCGTACGAATCTTTCAATGGTTGGGCGAAGGCATGTCCATCGCTGGACGACGCTGGGGCGACGCCGCACATCCGCACAGGTAAGTCGCTCCAACTTAGGGATAAATCGAAGCCGATATTCCGGTGGGAACCCACGGACTCAGCCCTCAAGACGTCGGGAGTCGCGGAGTCGTTACGGTCGGGTAGGAGGGACAGAAAGTACGGGAGTCGCACGCTACGCAGGTGTCATCGTCCGTGTTGTTCCTGTCCCATGAGGCAACGATGTTGCCTGCCCGGATTTCCCGGCCTCGGCATGTCTCGATGCGCACAACTACATCATCGAATTCAGTGAGCGCTTGTTGAATGGTCGCATCATCGACCGGAACGACTCGTATCGCTCGTTTGAGGCGATAGTCCAAGGGGAGGGGGTCGCCTACTACTCTCCAGTTGTTCAGTTGCTCTGCAGCTTCTGAGCTGGCTGATGGTTTAACGTCGGTCTCGTCGTTCGTGATCTCCTTGCGAAGAGAGACGATGTCTTTCGTTGTGGGCACTAGCTCGTTGAGATAGAGAAGCAGCCCTGCTGCGATAGGCAGGTGATCGTCCTGGGCTCTCCTCAGGTGGGCGTAGGTCTGAAGCTGCCATCCGTACACCTCCCACAGCGTGGGACGGGCGCCGCCCCCGCGGATTGGTGGCCGCCGCATTCCCTTGTAATCGATTATCAGCTCGAATCTTTCGGGCAGATTTCCGTCGAGTTCCTCGGTGAGGAGCCTTACAAGGAGGTTGTCCTGGAGTTGGGGATCTTGCAACTCGACGTGTGAAATTACGTCAACTACACCCACAATTTCGTAGCGGTCAGCTTCCCGGAATTGGAGAGCTGTCTCAATTGGTGGCAGTACGCGGGATCCGGTAAGTCTGACTTCTGCGCGATGGATGAGAGGAAACAGATACATGCCCAGTTCGTTGACGGCCGCGTCTGCGCGGAGGTCGCCGAGTCGCTCCAGATCTTCATCCCATGCGTGTAAGCCTTGGGCAGCCAGTCTTCCCTTTACAAGGTCGCGGATCTCTTCAAGCGTTTCCTCCCTCCACGGCGGCGATTCATCTCGTCCTGCGTCCCGCGCGGTGGCGTAGCGGCGAAATGCTTCCTCGAGGACGCCGTGAATGAATTGACCGAACCACATCTGAACCGGTCGAGAAGGCGTCAGCCGGCCAATTCGCGTGTATCGATACTGCAGTCCGCAACGCAAGAAACCCAGCAGGTCCGCTGTCAGGCTGTAGGAGGGTAGCTCGTAAATCGGGGGTCTTTTTGACAGTTCCATCAGATTTCCATGTAGGGCGCGTTGTTGTTCCAAGTTGAAATCTTCAAGCGGTCCCAACCCAAGGCTACGTTCGGAATGGAACCCTGCGGTTTGGCAGCGGTCAGTCCCACGAGGAGCA
>JBJTGN010000220.1:0-2942 GCA_046093905.1 Actinomycetota bacterium | reverse complement strand
CGGGCGAGGTCGAGATCGACTTTGACGACCTGAACCACAAGGGCCTCTATCTCATCGTCGGGCCGACCGGCGCCGATCCCCGAGAAACGCAGGCGATGCGGTCTCATGACCGGTCTCCTTTCACCACATCGGCGAGCACGTCGTTGAGGAATGACTCTCCGAAGTCACCGAGGCCGTCGTGCCACGTGTCGTTCACGTACTCGCGCACCACTTCCTCTTCGCTGCGTCGTCCCAGTTCCTTCAGGCGTTCGGCGTCGATGAAGGCCTGCTGGGTGAGGGCGATCTGTTCCATCTCAAGCACGTGTGGGAAGCGTCGTCGCAGCCGGTCCATGGCCCCGACCTGCAGGTTCGGGTCGGTGAGTCGGACACGCACGAACGACCCCTCGTGGGGTGCGTGCTCCGACAACGACAAGACATCGTTGATCGTTCCCTCGATCGTCACGACTGGGCGACACGTCGTCGCGGGGACGACCTCCGACGTAATGCCGGTGGATCGGACCGAGACGATGCGAACCGACTTGTCGTGTTGTTCCGAGAACGAATACGGCATGGGAGTACCCGAGTAGACGAGGCGCCCGTCGCCCATGACCTGCGGCCGGTGCAGGTGACCGAGTGCGACGTACCCGAACGCGTCGAAAAGATCTGCAGGAACCGAGCCCGTACCACCGACGGTGAGTGTGCGCTCGGAGTCTGACGGGGCACCACCGGTCACGAACGCATGCGCCATGGCGATGGTGCGCGATGGATCTCTCAGGCGCGAGACTTGGTTACCGATTACCGTACGCAGGACAGACTCGTGGTTGCGCTGTATACCGGCATCAAGTGCGACCCGCTCGGGGTCGAGATAGGGGAGAGGGAGGATCTCGACATCGGTCCCGTCACGACCGGTGACGGTGAGCGGCTCGGCGATGTCTGCCACGTTGCGTCGTTCGGTGCGGATGTGGAGACCACTGCCCGACATGAACCGTGTGCCGAAGTGCAGTCGCTGGGCCGAGTCGTGGTTGCCACTGATCATCACGATCGACGAACCAGCCGCACTGATGCGATGGAGAACGTCGTCGAGCAGTTCGACAGCGTCGTCCTTCGGGTTCGCGCGGTCGTAGACGTCACCCGCGAGGAGCACACAATCGATGCCCTCGCTCGTGACGAGGTCAACCAGCCAGTCACAGAAACGTTCCTGGTGGGAGAGCATGTCGGTCTCGAGGAATCGTTTGCCGAAGTGCCAGTCAGAAGTGTGGATGAGTCGCACGTCGCCCCCGTTTCGTAAGTGAACTGAGTCGTGTTAACTAGCGGTCATTATGCAAGCCGATCTTTGTCGATGAGTCGGTATGCGGACAAGTCGCCGCGTTGGCAGGAATTACGGTCGAATGCTGACGAGCTCATGCGCCGAGTTCCCCAGAATGGAAGTCCCTGTACGGGAACCGGAGCGTTGCCGAGTCGGTGAACTCGTGGATGAAGAACAAGCTCTCCCGGGGTGAACGCGCTCGCTCCCTCAACCAGACGCACCAGTGGATCGACCTGATGATCATGCTGATGCTGCGCAACGACCAGTCGTTGACCCTCTATCGCCGCCGCACACAGCTGGCGCGCACCTCGTCGCCACCGGCGGCCTAGCCACACTCGCTCCGTGACGACGAGAGCGGGGGTACACCCACGCCCGCGCTCGGGTTTCGACTTCGGTTAAATCAAACGGAAGTCCGCTAGATCTAACCGAGCCCGCACGGTTCTAGTTCACCCGAACTAGCCTGAGAAACCGGTCGGTTCGGTGCTCCGGGCGAGTTTCGCTCCGGGTTCGGCTCCGCCCCCGCGCCTTTAGCTCAGTTGGTAGAGCAACGGACTTTTAATCCGCAGGTCCTGGGTTCGAGCCCCAGAGGGCGCACATGACAGACCTCCAGCAGCCCGCCTTCGAGGAAGTCGAACTGGTCCTCGAGGGAATGACCTGTGCCGCGTGCGCAGCGTCCATCGAGCGTCGCTTGAACGAACTTGACGGCGTCGAAGCGGTCGTCAACTACGCGACCGAGACTGCGACGGTGGCATTTCCCCACGGGTCCGCCGACACCGACGCGCTGATCGGTGCCGTCACCTCCATCGGATACGGCGCACACCTGCGCGCCGATGACGACAACGACGACGGCGCCGCTCGGCGACTTGCTGTCATGAAGCGTCGCTTGTTGATCGCCGCCGCATTCGCTCTGCCGGTCGTCGCGATCTCGATGATCCCAGCCTGGATGTTCGACGGCTGGCAGTGGTGGGCGGCGGTGCTGTCGCTGCCGGTCGTGACCTGGGGTGCCTGGCCGTTCCACCGCGGAGCGCTGATGAACGCACGTCACGGCACCACCAACATGGACACGCTGATCTCGGTCGGGGTGATCTCGGCGACGTTGTGGTCGTGGTGGGCGTTGCTGTTGGGTGGTGCCACCGACGGCACCGACCACTCGATGGCCGGGATGGATCACATGACCTCGTCGTCGAATGCGCACATCTATTTCGAGGTCGGGGCGGCGGTGACGGTGTTCATCCTGCTCGGCAAGTGGCTGGAGATGCGCGCCAAGGGCCGCGCCGGCGATGCGCTCCGCACGTTGCTGGCCCTCGGTGCCCGCGAAGCGACCGTCCTGGGAGTTGATCTTGTTAGAAGGGGAGCTGAACCCCTCAGTTGACATTGGGTCAATCTGCAACTCTGCAGATCACCACATCCGCAAGAACTGTCATCCCGTATCCCTGGCCTTTGAACAGGCGCGCTTTGGCCGCTGGCCCGAAGTGACTTACTTCTTCAAGGTAACGACGAACCCCCAGATCGTGCGTTGCTACTAGATCGGCGTCTTTCCCGAGTCCCCGCAGTCCGCCCCCGCGCTCAGGCGACTAACTGCCCGCGATCCCGGATCCGAGCTGGGAGATGATCACCGCTACGCCAAGCCTCTCTTCGACGGTCGCCTCCGTGTTTC
>JBJTGN010000219.1:0-8986 GCA_046093905.1 Actinomycetota bacterium | reverse complement strand
AGCAACATGTTGGTAAAGGCGGAGATGTCGACGACCTGCGAACGAGTGACATCGAGTAGTCGATGAGGCAGGTGGTCTCCTCGACTGGCACGCGACCACGCCTGAAGTCTTTGGCGCATGTTCATAACGTCACTCACGTGTAGAACATCTATGACGCCGTCATTGGCATGCGCACGAGGAGTGACGTTCCGACCACGGAGCATTCCAGTTAACGACGCACACCAGACGTCTCCCACCAAGAAACCACCACGCCACCAAGACTGTCGGAGGACAATTGAGCTGAAAGCAGTAAATCGTTGGTCGCCCACAGACACACGGATTGCATCGAACGACAGCCGCCATGTTTCGCATGGTGGCGTGATTGCACGTGGACGCCCAAGTGCTCGCCATGTGTCTCCACCTTGCACCTGGATCTCGATAGCGCCTGCACCTGCCTCTTGCACCACTTCAGCGAGATCACGGTCATGCAAGACGGTCACGACAGAATCTGCGTGCGAGAGGCATCCCCACTCCTTGCCTTTTCGAATGGTCATGAGGGACCACTTTCAACCGCAACTGCAGTGCTGGCTGCCACGAGACCTCGGTCAAGAGCGGTAGCAAGATCAGAGGCGACTTCGGCGAGAGTTGCATCCGTGCTCACCGTGGAGATCTGTCTGGCTAAATCGATGACTTGGCGCACGTGCCTGACAAAGTCTCCCGGGGTGATCTCAGGATCCAGAATTCGAGACAGCGCAGCACCTTTCGACCACGCCGCCACCTCTCGATGAAGACCTCCGTCTGGAGCACGATGACTAGCCATACCGTGCTGCAGTTCCAACGCCTGGATCTTCTTGCTCAGTTTGTCGATTCGCTTGTAGCGACTGCGCACCGTGTCGTTCATCCATGACGTGCTCTCTTCGGGTCTGCCCCTCGGGTCGTAGGTGATGCACGACAGCACGCCAGCCAGATCCCCAACAGAAAGACCCACGAGTAGTCCTTGACTCAGCACCTCCGTGACCAGCAAGTCAGACTCGTGGAAAACACGTGTCAGCAGTCGACCCTTATCAGTGAGCGACCAGTTGGTGACGTAACCAAGTTCTTCCAAAATTGCGACGACTCCATCAAAGCGTGCAACAACTGCACCCTTTTGAGTCTGTGATCGCTTCGAGATCTTGTCGATATCAGCACGAAGCTTTCGCGCCCTGCGATCCCGGCTGCTCTCGTCATCAGTTATCGAGATACCGCGCACTCGACGAACGAAAGATTGAGGTGACGGTTCTACCCTGCTCAGACGTGAGGCTGCCTCGCGTTGAAAATCAGTACGACTCGGATCGAACGGAACTGGAAGATCGATCACCCCGCCCTTCATCGGAACCGCATCGAAGTCCGCGGCCACTAGATCAAGAATCTTTCGTGATGTTGTGATGACGGTTAATCGTTGTCCACTACGACGAGACGCGGTCGACAACACCACTGCCTTTCCACGCAATTTGACACTGTCGACGAGGAAGACATCCCCGGGACGAAAACCACGCAAGGCAATCTCCACTTCAACGGGACTGGCAACATGGTGCTCTTGCAAATCTTTGACAGGTGATTCAGCACACTCTTCTAGTTGAGAGTCCGGCTCTTCCTCATCTCGACGCAACAATGCAAGTTCACGGCGCTTTGCCTGCAGTTGCGCCTCTACCGCAACGATTTCCTTGTCTGCTTGAAACTGTGCGAACGAAAGACTGAGAAGATGGCTGGCCTCTACGCGGCTATGTGAACTGACCAGATTCACCGCCATGTTGAAGGTTGGCCGGAAAGCGGAGTTGAGAGAAAAAGCACGACTAGTAGCAAGCGACACCACCTGGTCATACGACATCTGCGGAGACCACAGCGTGATGGCGTGACCAATCGCGTCAATTCCACGACGCCCCGCTCTCCCGGTCAACTGCGCGAAATCTGTGGCCCGAAGCGGGGTGTGATGTTCTCCAGAAAACTTGGTCAATTTCTCGATAACAACCGCACGAGCTGGCATGTTGATCCCGACAGCCAGTGTCTCCGTCGCGAAAACGACCTTCACCAAGCCAGCGACAAAGCACTCTTCCACCGCTTCCTTGAACAAAGGGATCATGCCCGCATGATGCGAGGCGATTCCGTTGCAAATGTTGTGGACGAAATCGTCATAACCGAGGACTTGCTTGTCAGCGGTCGTCAAGTCGACACAACGACGTTCGACTATGTCTCTGATGGCCAACGACTCATCGCGATCCGTGAGACGAAGTCCTGCACGATCACAACTTCTGACAGCATCATCGCATTGAGCACGTGAGAAAATGAAGATAATCGCCGGCAGCATGTCTTCATCGTCGAGCAGTTCAACGAGTTCGACCCGATTCGGAATGAAAAAGCGACTACGACGATTCTTAGCGCCGTATTGTTGCCCTCGTCGTCGATGATCTTCCACCAGCAGTCTGCGTAGGCGCTGGTTCGGCTCACCGTGAACAAGAGTGTCATGCATCAACAAAGAGTGAGTTGCTGTGTCACCCACGACGAAGTGGTTGACCAGCTCGACAGGACGTGTGCTTTCGACAATCGAGTCAGTTCGCCCACGCACAGTCGTCAACCACGCCGCCACTTCCGCGGCGTTGGACACAGTGGCGGACAAGCACACCAATTGAACCTCCATCGGAAGGTGAATGATGACCTCTTCCCAAACCGGACCCCGAAAGGTGTCCTGGAGAAAGTGAACCTCATCGAGCACCACCACTCCGAGCGAGGCGAGCGATGAAGAGCGGGCGTAGATCATGTTACGCAGCACTTCTGTCGTCATGACGACAACATCGGCACCAGGGTTGATCGAGTTGTCTCCGGTGAGGAGGCCGACACGTTCACCCCCGAGGCGTTCCACAAGGTCGCGGTATTTCTGATTCGAGAGCGCCTTAATCGGAGTCGTGTAGAAAGCCCTTTCATCTCGTTGTATGGCAATTTCGAGTGCGTATTCAGCAATCAAAGTTTTTCCTGAACCAGTGGGCGCGGAGACAAGCACAGAGTTTCCAGCATCCAGAGACGAGAATGCACGCAGTTGAAAATCGTCTACTGCGAAATTCAACCCTTCGACAAATCGACGTTGAACCTCCGACATCAATTGAATTGACTCTGTCAATGTGACCGTCGTCTGGTGATCAGCCAACCGATGAGTACCGCGAGGAAGTACAGAGCCGTCATAGGAATTGACAGCGCAAAGAGACTCACAGGATCGCCGCTGGGTGTGATGACTGCTGCCGCGACGAAGATGCACATGATTGCGATGCGCCACTGTCGGATGAGCGCTCGTGGCGAGACAACCCCGACGAGCTGCAGAAACAGAATGAGGACCGGACTGAGAAAACCCGCACCGAATGCGAGTGCCATCAATGTCACGAGGGACACATACTTTGATACTTGGTACGCCTGATCGACGGAACTTCCTGACCAGGAGATCAGAAATTCGAGTGCCTTGTCGAGCGTCCAATATGCCATCCAACAACCGACCGCGAACAGCACCGTGATGGACGCGATAAATGGAATCGCATACCGCTTCTCGCGCTTATCCAAGCCGGGGGCCACGAAACGCCATATCTGCCAGAAAACCACTGGCATGGCGAGGATCACACCACCCCACGTTGCAATTCTGATTCGCGCTGCAAATCCATCTAGCGGCCCCAGAGCAAAGAGTGAACCATCGCATGAAAAATCCGGATTGGTCGCACACAAATTGCGATATGGCTCCGTCAGGAATCGGAGGATTGGATCGTAGAACGAGAGCACAACCACCATGCCGACGGCTACCGCAATCAGTGCCCTCACGATGCGCATGCGTAACTCGCGCAAGTGATCGGTCATTGACATCGTCACTGAGGAACCAGCCGATGCATCACCAGCAGACTCGGCCGGGCTTCTCACGCTTCACCAGTTCTGTCTTTGTCAGAAGGCTCCGTATTCGGAGCCTCAGCAGTCGTGGCCTCCTGGCCCGCATTCTCCAGAGCAGACGGGGCGGCGGAGCGTTCTGGTCGCATGGGTGGTGATGGCTCGTCATCAACCTCACCGAACCACTTTCCCGATGCCGTGGCCTTGTTCACTTCATCGGAGAGACCTTTAACTGCGCCGCGGATCTCGTCCAGCGGCTCACCGAACGTTTCCTTCACCTCCGCTTCAAACGAGGATGCCATTCGTCGAAGTTGTCCGTAGGTCCTGCCCACGCGACGGATGACACTCGGCAGTCGTTCTGGACCTAACACAACCAGACCGGCCAGAAGCAGAAATACCACTTCGCTGCCAGACAAGTTGAACACTCGTCAGAGTGTACGAGGCGTTTGTGAGTGGCGCAGAACCCTCACCAGCGAGCCGTGTGAACATACTCTGACTCTGTGCAACAGCGGCTCCCATCCCTCCTCGAAGCTCCCATTGCCTTTGCGCATCGTGGGGCGAGCGCACATGCTCAGGAAAACACGCTTGATGCGTTCGCCCTGGCACTACGACTTGGAAGCAGCGGTCTAGAGACAGATCTCTGGTTAACGGAAGACAACGAGCCCGTGCTTGATCACGATGGCGTGGTGCGAAACTTGTTCCGCAAGAGACCCATTCGTGATGTTCGACGTTCAGATTTGCCGCCACACATACCAACGCTTGCAGGTCTCGTCGAGCGCGTTGGGTCGAACTATCACCTGAGCATCGACGTGAAGGACCCTCACGCATTTGGGGTCATTGTTGATCAAGCTGGATTGTCGGGCTTCCCACTTGAACAGTTGTGGTTGTGTCATCCTGATGCCGAGGTGCTGCACAACAATCTCGACACTCGAGTCTCGGTCAAACGGGTTCATTCCACACGCCTCGCAAAAATGCCCGCAGGTCCAGAACGACATGCTGCCGACCTACAGCGTCTAGGAATTCATGTCGTCAACATGCATCACAGTGATTGGACCGGTGGTCTAACGACACTTTTTCACAGATTCGGGATCCTTTGCTTTGCCTGGGACGTACAACATGAGACGAAAATGAGCGATGTTGTCCGAATGGGCATCGACGGGGTGTATAGCGACCATGTCGACATGATGATGGAAGTGATTCAACGTGAAACAGACCATGACACGATGTGGTCGTGATTCAGATCAGAGCAACTTCCACATCTTGAACGGCCAGACCACGACAAAGGCTCGACCAATGACGAACTTTTTCTCGATTGGTCCGAATCGGCGGCTATCGAAGGATTCTGGTCGATTATCGCCAAGCACGTAGATCCTTTCAGCGGGAACAGTACTCTTCTCGACATCGGGTTGACCGCAGCGGGCATTTAGATCAGTTTGCGAAAGATCTTCTGTGGGCAGGTATGTCTCGACAACCACTTCACCGTTGACAAACAACTCACAACTCTTGATCTCGACTGTGTCGCCTGAGAGCGCCACCACTCGCTTGATGAGATCGTCGTGTGCGACTGTCTCTCCATCCATTGTGATTCGCTCGAACACAACCACATCTCCGCGATGAATGTCATGCAGCCGATAACTCAGCTTGTTCACGAGAACCCGATTGTCCTGGAAAAGGGTTGACTCCATTGAAGGACCCGATATGTAGTACTGCTGGAGGACGAACATCCGAACGAGCAAAGCGGCCCCAAGTGCCACCAGGATGACTATCAACCACTCTCGTATTGACTTGACAACGCCCGTTGTAGTGGCTGAGGACTCTGCAGACATGGGAACCCCACGGTAGTTCGCTAGAGCGGGGAAATGCCTACAAGCCTGCGATCAGTCGCTCGACACGTTCGTCCCGACTCCTGAACGGGTCCTTACACAACACCGTGCGCTGGGCCTGATCGTTCAACTTGAGATGTACCCAGTCGACGGTGAAGTCACGCTTCTTCAACTTTGCCTGCCGAACGAATTCACCACGAAGCCTGGCCCGCGTTGTCTGAGGTGGCTCTTCCATGGCCCGCAAAATGTCCTCGTCGTTGCACATCCGGTCAACCAGTCCGCGACGTTGGGCCTTATAGAACACACCGCGCTCAGTATTGATGTCGTGGTACTGGAGATCGATGAGTTGCACTTGAGGATCAGCCAAGCTCAAACCGTGCTTGGATGCATACGAATCAATCAGCCGATGTTTGATCACCCAATCGACCTCGCGATCAAGAGAAAAAGGATCCTTCTCAATCGCAGTTACACAATGCATCCACATCGACAATGCTCGTCGTTCAAGATCTGGAAAGCCGATCTTCTGGTCGAATTCAATCGCCTTGTCGAGCAACTCTCGCTGCATGTCCAGTGCACTGAGTTCTCTCCCCGATGCGAGACGTACGGGACGCCTGCAAGTGGTGTCGTGACTGATCTCTCTAATTGCCCTGATCGGGTTTTCAAGCGTCATATCGCGAAGTACTACCTCTTCGTGTTCGAGCATCCGAAGGACGCACGCAGTCGCTCCGACTTTCAGGAAGTTGGTGTACTCACTCATGTTGGAGTCACCAACTATCACGTGTAACCGCCTGAACACTTCCGCATCAGCATGCGGTTCATCCCGGGTGTTGATTATCGGGCGACTGCGAGTTGTCGCAGAACTCACACCCTCCCAAATGTGTTCCGCTCGTTGAGCAATGGAAAAGAGTGGGCCTCTCGGTGTATTGAGAATCTTTCCGGCACCTGTGTAGATGGATCTGGTGACGAGGAAAGGAATGAGAACTTCCTCATACCGAATCGGAGCCTCTGTACGCCGGACGAGGTAGTTCTCATGGCACCCGTATGAGTTTCCTGCAGAGTCCGTGTTGTTCTTGAAAAGGTAAATAGTTCCCCGTATGCCTTCGTCGCGCAGTCGATCTTCGGCCGCACCGACGAGATCTTCGAGTCGCCGCTCCCCTGCCTTGTCGTGTGTGACCAACTCGAGAAGAGAATCACATTCAGGCGTCGCATATTCAGGATGCGAACCCACATCGAGGTACAGGCGAGCCCCATTTTCCAAAAACACATTGGAACTGCGACCCCAAGCAACCACCTTTCGAAACAGATATCGAGCAACCTCGTCAGGTGTGAGACGGCGTTGCCCTCGAAGGGTGCATGTGATGCCGTATTCGTTCTCCAAGCCGTATATACGGCGTTCCATCGATGGATTCGTCACGCCAGGAGCGAGGAAACGTCGGCGTCGACCACCCGCGAGAAGCACCGCCTGCCATTGCCTCGCTGAAGTGTCGCCACTTCGAGGTCATCGGCGCTCAGTTGTCGATCCGCGCCAGCGAGGGCTGCAAGGGCACTCTTAAGCGCACCCGAGAGATTGCACCCCGATTCAAAATGTGCCGTCATTCTCTCGCTAATCGCTTCGGCATCCCCACCAAGGACACTGAAGTTGGTCTCGTCCATAACCGTACCGTCGTACAAAATGTGGAACAGTCGGTCGTCCTCGGCAGTCAGACCCACCTCGGCCACCAATATTTCGACTTCCAATGGCTTCGAATCATGAGTGAAGATTTGCCCCATGATCTGTGCGTACTGATTTGCGAGACTTCGCGCGTCAACATCGAGACGCGAATACTGATAACCGGTGAGGTCGGCTGCGCGAACGCCCGCCTGCCGCAGTTGATCGAACTCGTTGTACTTGCCCACTCCAGCAAATGCAATGCGGTCGTAGATTTCGCTGACTTTACGTAACGTGCTTGACGGGTTCTCGGCAACCAAGACAATTCCTTGATCGTATTGCACGCCAACGAGGGCCCTTCCGCGTGCGATTCCCTTACGCGCGAAATCAGCGCGATCCTTCATTTGCTGTTCGGGTGGAACATAAAAGGGCATGCTCATCGCGCCTGCACCTCACTTGCGATCGATTGGAACACTCCGGCAAGTTCTGCGTCGTCGACAGACTGCCAACCGGCGGAGGTGATTGTGGCGACAATCGGATAGATACCGCGTAGCGCGTCTGGCCCACCCGTCGCAGAGTCGGCATCTGCTGCCTCCCATAGCGAACGACAAGCCAATGCAACTGCTGCATCACGCCCCATGCCGGTGCGCCAGCCAACCTTCACAACGGTTCCGGCATGAAGACTGCCCGAACCTGTGGCGACGAACTCGCGCTCTTCGTAGCGCCCACCAGTCACGTCGTAATCCCACAGGCGACCCGTGCCGTGAAGCAGATCAAAGCCCCCAAAAATGGGTACTACGGCCAAACCTTGCATCGCCGCAGGCAAGTTTCCGCGCACCATCATCGACAGTTGGTTCGCCTTTCCTTCAAGCGACAGTTGTTTTCCTTCCATCTTCTCGTAGTGCTCGAGTTGAAGTTGGAACAACCGAATCATCTCCATCGCCGGGCCAGCTGCACCTGCAATGGCAACTCCGCTGTAGTTGTCGGCTTGAACTACCTTCTCCATACCGCGATGACTGATGAGGTTTCCGGCTGTCGCTCGACGATCGCCAGCCATCAAAACTCCGTCGGCGTATCGCAAGGCCACGCACGTGGTCGCATGAGGAACCTCGACTCTGGATTCCGGTGCTGGAACTTGACTTCCGACCGCAGTCAGCAACTTGACAAAACTGGATCCAGGATTGTTATCGGGAGAGAAAAGATGCATCGTCGAACAACAACCGTGACTCAATAGGTCAGGTCATTCCCCACCCTTTTGCACATAACTCTTGACAAAATCCTCGGCGTTCGTTTCCAGTACGTCATCAATCTCGTCAAGAAGATCATCAAGTTCAGCCTTGATACGTTCACCGTAATCAGAAACGGCGGCATCGGTCGATTCAACCTGCTGTCCTTCACGAGGGCTCGATGAGGGACGCGTTTTGTGAGTTCGTTCAGCCACGACTCCACCGTAGCGAGAGTGAAGCGACCATGTCACGCTCGACTCGCACTTCGTGTCAGATGTTGGTCACCAACCAGGCTCTGGATACACGGTTTCGATGTCAGTGGCTCCAAGTGCCTCAATGAGATCGGCTGCCGATTCCGATGAATCCAGGAGAGCTTTCGTGAGGGCCTCGCTGCCCCTCAGAGGTTCCATCATTGG
>JBJTGN010000218.1:0-5615 GCA_046093905.1 Actinomycetota bacterium | reverse complement strand
CCACGAGGATCGGGCGGACTCCGACGCAAATTGCTCCAGCTGTCCGGTGGGGTGTCTTGGGACCGAGGTCGGGCAGAAGGGAACTCCACGCCGTGCGGCGTATGTCAGGCAGCGTCCTTTCGCTCCTCAATGATCCGTGTGTGGGTCCGTAGAGAAAGCAGGGGACTGCGAATGCGTCCGTTGCCCATTCAGCGAAGGCTTGGCGCGCGGAAAGTGCATCGGCGACACTCGAGTCCGGCAACGGGACGAATGGGACAACGTCGACGACACCGAGACGAGGGTGAACGCCGTCGGCGTGGCGACCGATATCGAGTGTCTCGATCGCACGGCTGGTCAAGTGACGAACCGCCTGTTCGCCAACGAGGGTGAACACGCTCCGATGGTGATCCTTGTCGACATGGAGGTCGAGGACATCCTTGCCACAGGCAGCCACCAGGCTGTCGAGCACCTGGGAATTCCGCCCCTCGCTGATGTTCGCCACGCATTCGAGCACGTGTTCACTCTGCCAGGTGGCAAAGGCCAGTCGTGATCAGCCCAATCGTGATATTCCAGTCGTGATTTTCCAGTCGTGATCACTGGCGCAACTCATGTGGAGATTCGGGCTGGTACCCTGACGACATGTTTGCTGGCTTGTTCGATGGACCCGAGTTGATCGTGGTCCTGGTCGTCGTCCTGGTCCTCTTCGGTGGATCGCAGATCCCGAAGTTGGCCAGGAATCTGGGTCAAGCTCAAAAAGAGTTCAAGAAGGGCCTCGACGAGGGCAAGAAGGACACAGACAACTCGGCAACGAGTTGACCCGACTGCCGACTCAGAGACTTTTCGAGGCGACCAGGTTGGATCTCAGCGGGCCTGAACTTCGAGACGGCGCCGCTTGCTGATACGGCGTCGCTCACGCTCACTGCAGCCGCCCCACACGCCATGGTCGATGTGGTTCGCCAGGGCGTACTCGAGGCAATCCGAGGTGACCGGGCAGGTGGCGCAGATCTTCCGAGCCCGATCCACGCCTACTCCGTCGCTCGGAAAGAAGGTGTTGGGCGGGTACGCCCGACAAGCTCCCTGGGCCATCCACTGTGCGGTGGTTTCATCATCCATGTGTCGATCTTCTCCTTGTGCGAAGGGGGTTCTGTCCGCTTCGCCCGATGAGAGGCCGAGTCGACGCGTCCGACACATCTGACGATGTGAAACGAATGCGAGTTCCCGACCGCTTCCAGTCAAGCACGCTCGCTCGGGTCGAACCAGTCATGCTTCGATCAAGATGTCACAAAACGCCGGTAACCTTTGGTTTTCCGGCTTTCTGTGCCTGATGACACGCTCATCGGTGCCGGTATTCCGGACGAATCGAGGAGTTGCCATGACCGATCACCAATTGTCACAAGAACCATCGCGGGCCCATGTCCGGATCGTGTTTCTCGGTCCCGTAGCGCCGCATTGGGACGTTGTTGGTGACTTCGGTGACCGGACTCTTGTCGAGGAGTTTCGCACTCGTGCCTTGGCTCGTCTCGTGTTGCTGCCCTACACGGATCCTCAGTTCAAGCGCAACCGTGAGCGCATCATGCGCGATGCCGAGCGTGAGCGCATCACCGTCGAATGGGATCTGGGCTTCGACGAAAACCTTCTCTGAACTGCTCGTCTCGACACCGAACTGTCCGCAGCTTTCGGATCGGGCGTCGGCCAGAAACTGAACCCAGAAACGACAAATGGTGAAGGCTGGGGGCCATGACCACGAGGATTCTGAATCGGGAGTTGAGTTGGCTCGACTTCAATGAGCGTGTTCTCAGCCTCTCCCAGGAGCCCGGCATTCCTTTGTTGGAACGGGTGAAGTTCTGCGCAATCTTCTCGTCCAATTTGGACGAGTTCTTCCAGGTTCGTGTCGCTGCGATGAAGGACCAGGAGGCAGCGGGAATCACCGCCGTTCTTCCCGATGGTCTGACGCCTCAGCAGCAGCTCGGGCAGGCACTCGAACGATCTCGGGAGTTGTGCCTGCGACAGCAAGCGGTCTTGATCGACGAATTGGTTCCTGCATTGGTCGCCGAGGGAATCGTTCTGTGCGACTGGAGCGACCTCGATGCCGATGAAAAGACGTACCTCGCGGGCTTCTACGAGAGTCGCATCTTTCCCGTTCTCACACCGCTCGCAGTCGATCCGGCACATCCGTTCCCCTACGTGTCCAATCTTGCGCTCAGCGTCGCCGCAGTTGTGCGCGATCCGGAGACCGCCGAGGAGCGCTTTGCACGGGTGAAGGTTCCGACACTGTTCCCGCGGCTTCTGCCACTGCCTGGCGGAGAGCGGTTCGTGCCCGTCGAGCAGGTGATCATCGAATTCCTGCCGACGTTGTTTCCCGGGATGGAGGTCATCGACTCCACCACGTTTCGCATCACCCGCAATGCCGATCTCTCTCTCGAAGACGAAGACGCCGACGATCTCCTGGCCGCAGTCGAAATGGAATTGCGTCGACGAAGGTTCGGTCGGGCAGTTCGCCTCGAGGTGAGTGAAACGGTCTCGAGTGCGATTCTCGACCTCCTTGTCGAGGAACACGACTTGACGCACGATGATGTCGTCACCGTGCGCGGGCCGCTCGATCTCACGTGTCTGTGGCAGATCCACGGTCTCGATCGACTGGAGATCAAGGACGATCAGTGGCCGCCGGTCACGGCGGGCCGTCTGGTCGTCGCCGAGGAAACCGAACGATCGATCTTCTCGGTCATCCGCGAACGACCACTCCTCGTTCACCATCCGTACGAGAGTTTTGCGAGTTCCGTCGAGGAGTTCCTGTCCCAGGCGGCAGACGACCCGCGTGTCCAGAGCATCAAGATGACTCTCTATCGCACGAGTGGTGACAGTCCGATCGCGCGCCATCTGATTCGAGCAGCAGAACGCGGAGTGCAGGTCGCTGTTCTCGTCGAGTTGAAGGCCCGTTTCGACGAGGCCACGAATGTGACGTGGGCAAAGGCATTCGAACGTGCCGGTGTGCACGTCGTCTACGGAGTCGTCGGATTGAAGACACACGCGAAGTGTGTCCTCGTCGTTCGTGAGGACGGCGATGGACTGCGTCGCTATGTGCACCTCGGCACGGGCAACTACAACTCGCGAACTGCCCGTATGTACGAGGACCTCGGCTACTTCACGAGCGAGCCTGCGATCACAGCTGATGCTGCGCAGTTGTTCAATCACCTCACTGGCTACAGCCGTAATCCGGGCTACCAGCAACTCCTCGTCGCGCCTCACGAACTTCGTTCGCGGTTGACCGAGTTGATTCGTAACGAGGGCGAATACGGACCCGAGGGACGGATCACTCTCAAACTCAATTCCCTCGCCGACCCCGAGATGATCGAAGAGTTGTATGCAGCGGCCGCCAAGGGTGCGCGCGTCGACTTGGTCGTGCGCGGCATCTGCTGTCTACGAGCCGGGGTGCCCGGCCTGAGTGAGAACATCCGTGTTCGTTCGATCCTCGGTCGCTATCTCGAGCACTCGCGAATCTTCAGATTTGCCAACGGCATGGGTGCCGGTCAGTCACTTCACCTGATCGGTTCGGCAGATCTGATGGGACGCAATCTCGATCGACGCGTGGAAGTACTCACTCCCTTGACACACCCTCGCCATCAGGCGTGGCTCGATCACACTCTCGAGTTGGATCTGTCCGACGACGTGCCGGCATTCGCACTCCAGCCGGACGATACGTGGAAGCGGACCGGCCCCGAGGATTTCGAACCTCATTCGCAGCGACTGATGTACGAGTGGGCCGCCAAACGCCAGACCCACAAGACGCGAATTCGCTGATTTCGGCCCGGACCCGTTGCACACGAGGGTTGGGCTGGGCAGAAGTTCTCGATTATTCACCTGCCGTTCACCTTCGTCTCAGTTGGCGTCAAGGTTGCCCATCTAGGTTGCCGACGGCACCGCAGCAGTGTGCCCTGAATCAAGGAGACAAAAATGTTCGCAGGAAAGAATTCGGTGAGCGATCGCCGAGGATGGGGCCGTCGAGCAGTAGCGCTCGGTTTCGCCTCGTTGGCCGTCACGCTGGCTGCGTGTGGCAGCGATGACGGAGGGTCGTCGTCGGAGTCGACGTCAGCCGTCGAGACAACCGACGGCGGAGAAGGCGGCTTGTCAGGTTCGATCTTCGTCTCTGGCTCGTCCACCGTCGAGCCCATCACGACAGCGGTCGCCAAGTTGTTCGGCGCTGCCAACCCCGACGTGGCCATTCAGGTCGAGGGCCCGGGAACTGGTGACGGCTTCGCCAAGTTCTGTGCAGGTGAGACAGACATCTCCGATGCCTCTCGTCCGATCAAGGCCGAAGAGGCCGAGACGTGCGCTGCCAATGGCGTCGAGTTCATCGAACTTCCTGTGGCCATCGACGGTCTGTCGGTCATCACGTCGGCCAAGAACACTGCCGTCGAGTGCGTGAGCTTCGCCGACCTGTGGGTCCTCCTCGGACCTGATGCAACCGGCCGCAACAACTGGAGCGATGCCAATGAGGCAGCTGAGGAATTGCGGGCGACTCTCGGAACCGAGCTCGGAACGATCAATGCTCCGTATCCGGATGCTGCTTTGACAGTGACTGCACCTGGCGAAGAGTCGGGCACGTTCGACTCTTTCGTGGAGCTCGTGCTCGGCAAGGTTGCGAAGGCTCTCGAAGCCGAAGATGATGCCCCTCGTCCCGACTACACGGCCAGCCCCAATGACAACGTGATCATCGAAGGCATTGCTGCCAACGATACGTCTCTCGGCTGGGTCGGCTTCGCATTCCTCGAGGAGAACCTCGACGTGGTCAAGCCGCTCAATGTCGATGCCGGCAAGGGCTGCGTCGAGCCGACACCTGCGTCCATTGCGGCAGGCGAGTACCCGATCTCTCGTACGCTGTACATCTACGTCAGCGCCAACAAGCTCGCGGAGAACGAAGCACTTGGTGCATTCGTGGACTTCTTCTTGAGTGACGAAGGTCTTGGTGTCATCGGAACCGGCGAAGGACAGGTGCCGTACGTGCCGATGGCGACAGCCGATGTCGAGGCGAGCCGGGCAGCCTGGACTGCTCGCGAACTCGGCACCCGTGAGGGCTGAGCCTTCTCGAACGAGAAAAACTCATTGAAGTGACTGGAACGGGTGCGTCATTCACGTGGCGCACCCGTTCTGCGGTCAATATTCGCAGTCGGTATGGGCGATGTGGTAGTTGAAGGAGGTGGGCAAGGTGGACAGTACGGAGTTTTCCCTGACATTGGCGCCGGGTCGGCGTCACTCTGATCGATCGATGCGTGCCGTGTTCACGCTTGCTGCTCTGACGACGTTGACAGTGACGGTGCTGATCATTTTCACGCTGTTCAAGGATGCGTGGGGTTTCTTCATCGAAGTTCCCAAGGGAGACTTGTGGTCGATTGGTTGGTTTCCTCGCCGCGGTTTCTTCGACATCAAAACCCTGATCGTCGGATCACTGATGGTGACAGGTATTGCGATGCTGATCGCCATTCCTCTCGGATTGGGTGCCGCCATCTTCCTCTCCGAATTCGCCAACCCGAGGGCTCGCAAGAGTCTCAAGCCGATCGTCGAGGTCCTCGCAGGGATTCCAAGCGTCGTTCTCGGCTATTTCGCAATTTCTTTCGTCAACCCCGAAATCATCACACGTT
>JBJTGN010000217.1:0-3769 GCA_046093905.1 Actinomycetota bacterium | reverse complement strand
ATGCTCCAGGGCTGGCACATTTTTGCGCTCGTCACCCGCAAGGACCGTGCGGTCGATGCGGTGTCACGTGATTCCATCGAGAGGTACGAGGCCTGGCTTGAGCAGACCAAGCGCACGGACCCGGAGGAGTACATCCGAATCACCACCTGGGAGACAGACGAGAGCCCTCTCCGTGCCCGCATGAAGCTCAATGAGTACTTCTAGGGCCGGGAGGCTGGTGCTGCTGACAGCAGCAGTCATCCCCTTCATGTTGACCTCCGCCTGCGAGTCGGTCCAGGACGACATGTCCTCCACCTCAGTCGAGGCACCGGTCGTGGTCGACACGACCGCTCCCGTGGACACGGTGCCTACATTCCAGGAACCCCCGGTCCCGGAGGCAGGCGGGACCGGTCTTCCGGACATCCCCGGTGACTCGGGATCAGAGGACATCGACTGTGACAATGCAGAGGAGCTGTGCGAATCAGGCGAGTGGGCCTGCGATGACATCGCCGACTACTGCGACATCGGTCCCGACGGCGGGGAGCTGCCGGACGATTGGGACTGGGACCAGTGACATGGGCCTGAACTTCAGGAAATCGATCAATCTGCTGTTCTTCCGTGTGAACTTCAGTAAGTCCGGCATCGGCTGGAGTGTTGCGCCGCTTCCCGGGTTCGTGCGGTACGTGAGATCATCGACCGGACGGCGCTATTGGCGCCTCACCATCCCGGGTACCGGCATCTACTACGAGACGCGCCGCAAGAAGCACGGCGCGGCCGGCTAGGGCGCGACGATCGCGTTCGCCAGAGCGATGGGCCTCACCAGACCGAGGTTCGCGCCTGCTGCATAGCAGGTGTCCCTGTACTCGCACTTCACGTCTGCAGGCAGGTATGCGGTCGCAATACCGACCAGATTCCCGGCGGAGTCGACCATCGGCTCACCGCTGTTCACGGGACTGATCTGGGCAGAGACCTTGTAGAACTCGGTCCCTGAGCGCTTGTCCACGCCGGACACCACACCCTCGTTCAGCGTGATGGTGTCACCGCCCACACCGGCATTCAAGCCGATCAATGGCGACGCAGGCTAGGGCGACCCACTGTGGTTACTTGTCTTGCGTATGCTCATGCGAGACCCTTCTGCACGACCAGACTTGTTTGACCGTCATCAGGACTTGATTTCGATCAGCAATGGTGTTGATGTGACCGATCGTGTGCGCCGGTAGCCAAACCCGATTGTCCCCCTTTGGCACCGAGGACACCGAGTACACCGAGAGATTCGATCGACAACAGTGGGATTGATGATGTTTCCGCCCCGAAGCCACCGGCTGTCGCTCCGCCAGAGACCATGCCACTAGTCACAGTGCCAACTGCGCCAGCCGGATTCGCAACAGGAAGTGGTGGTGGCCTCATTTGTCAAGCCACTCAGCTGATCGCCCGTATCGCAGCCGCGTCATCCGGTGTTGCAGAGAAGCCGGCGAACCGGCTGAAGATCAGCAAGAACCTCGCCAGAGAGCTGGCTGCCACCGATGATGGGCGGGCTGCCGAGCTCCAGGCGATTGTTGATGCGTTGAGGAAGATCGCCGGATAGGGGCCTGTCTTCAGCCGCGTGGCGGGAAACCCACACTTTCACTCGACGTCACGTCTCTGAACGGGTAGAGCATCGCGACACAGCAAGCGAAAGTCACCGGGTTCGGCCAGGGTCTCAACGGGCCGCCCGTGACGAGAATGTTCGCCAAGAAACTCATGATCGAGAACATGCCCAGCACGAACGCCACGGGCTGGCGGTACGGGGTGCGCAGGAACCCTGCAAGGACGAGCACTGCCAGGAAGACCCACTCAAGCCCGGTCGGGCCCGAGATGGACGCCGGCGAGAACACGAACTGCACCCATTCGTTCGAGTACCGGGTCCACACGAAGACGACCGCGGCGAGTATTCCGGCGGCCGGTGCAACGGGGTTGCTGGGTGAGCCAACAATCTTCTTCAGTCCCGCTCCCCACGGAATGGTGAGTGCGAAGACGGCAAGACCCGCCAGGCCGAGTGAGAGACCCGCCACGAAGAGCCCCTGCTGCTCCAGCATGAATCCGTAGTCGTAGGTGTCGACCAGTGCGGCAAGACTCCTGCAGCCGACGAGCAGGCCTGACACTGCGCCGACCAGCACGAGCCGCGCATCAGTCTCAGAGGCCCCACGTCGCCCTCGGGAGACCAGCCGTGGGGCCACCATCAGGGACGCAGGAAGGACAGCTCCCACGAAGACGGCCCTGGCAAGTGTCTCGAAGCCGAACAAGTCCTCCAAAAGCGTGGGCTGTCTGGCCTCGTCGAGGAACAACAGCAGGACACCGACGAATGCCGTGATCTCGAGCGCAAGCAACATCTGCCAAGGGACCGCAGTCGATGACACCGCAGGCACAGCACTCATCTCCCGGCTGGCAGGCGGCGGCAGGTCGAACGGCCCTGGCAATACGAACGGATCCCGTCCCGTCGGCGGGGAAGGCACGCCGGCATACACTTCCCCCCACGAGAGCTCGCGCCCGCACCTCACACAGAAGCGACCACCCGGCGTCCTGGGAGTGCCGCACCATGCACAGAAACCGTCGCTCATCGTTCATCCCCCTCAGGCACTCGAGACACTAATGTCATCCCAAATCAACGACCCACATTGCCCGAATTCAGTTCGGCAACGGACCACGATCGGAGCACAGAAATGACCCTCGCAAAGGCCTCATACGGCAGGCGAATCCTGGCATTGCTGATCGACGCGGTCTGCACGGGAGGACTCGCAGGAGTGACCATCGGACTGGGCATCGCCTCTGTCTTCTCCGAGACGGTCCGCCCGCTCGGAGTGGGGCTACTCATAATCAGCCCATTCGTTGTCCTCGGCTTTCAGCTTTGGAACGCAGTTTTCAGGCAAGGGCGTACAGGTCAGACTGTCGGCAAGAGCCTCATGGGAACCAAGCTCGTCAGCACGGAGACCGGCAGTCCGGTCGGTGCGGGATCAGCATTCGTGCGCGGGCTCGTGGCGTGGGCCCTCAACATGGTCACGGCGGGTCTCTTCTCTATCGTCGATCTTCTCTTTCCTGCCTTCGACAAGAACGGCCAGAGGGTCGTGGACAAGATGCTGAAGATGCAGGTCACCCCCGTGTCCGCGGCGGCGAGCCCCACTGCACCTGCACCGCCGCCAGCACCGACCTCAGCGAGGTTCGACTGACCTCTGGTGGTCAGGCGCTGTCCACCACGTCACGCACGAAGTCCTCGACCACGGACCACTGCGGGCCAATGGCCCGTGTTGCTGCGTACCCACTGATCATCACGACCACGAGCAGATGTACCATTGCGACAAATGACGGACTGAACCGCCACCAACCGGCGATTCTCTCGGCGTCGGTCCCCGTCCCGGGGAACCTCCTGGCGATCGCCAACTGCACGCGCGCATTGCGAATCCCCTCGAGAGCGAGATAACCGGCAACTGCCCCAGCCACCATCCCCAGGTACTGGGCACCCACCTCCCGTGCCGCGAGGTAACTGCCTGCGACAACGCACGAGGTCCACAGGAACCCCCAGAAATTCCTGATCAGGAGCAGGATGCTGACCGCCAGCGTCGCCGCGGCGAACATGAACCAGGTCCGCGAGTACCCGAGGCGGAGAGCTTCGACAGCAGCAAGTGCCGCTACGGCAGGGGCCGGGTACCCGGCGAATGACACCAGGCTGGCCCTCCCCCGTCCCCATGTGAACGGTGGTTGGTACACAGCGAGGCCGCTGGCGTCGAGCGAGATTGTGATGTTCTTCGGTCGACCA
>JBJTGN010000216.1:0-3038 GCA_046093905.1 Actinomycetota bacterium | reverse complement strand
ATTCAACGCCGTCGCCTACGCCACCGAACTCCCGGATTCGCCAGGCCGCTTTCTGCGGACCCACTCCGAGAAAAACACCAAGCAGCACCGAGCGTTTCTGGATCAGTTGACCGAGTCGCAGCGGAACTTCTACGTGGACTGGTTCAAGACCCTGCCGCTGTGGCTGACCCTCCCGAATCCGGACGACGCGATCCTCGGTGGGACGAGCGCCCGTGTCGTCCATGCATGCTGGCATGCTGAGTCGATTTCCGCCGTAGAGGACGCCTGCGGCGGGAACTGGATCGGGAAGCCCGATCAGTGGATCCTCGCCAACGACCGGGTCAGCGAGCTCTATCGGGCCGTCGAGGTGCTCCTGAAGGGGCCGGAGATCCCAGTCAAGCCGTACGGGCTGGAGGGCTTCCGCGATAAAGACGGCCATCCTCGGGAGGAGGCCCGGCTCTGCTGGTGGAAGGGTGACTCGAAAAGGGTCGATGAGCTACTCGAGCACTACAAGTCGGACCCGAAGGCCGCCGAAATCGTGATCTGCGATGACGACGCCGCCTATTCCTATCTCTACCGCGAGACCGTTCCGGTCTTCTACGGCCACTATTGGCGTAAGGACATCCCGGAACACACCGACGACTTCACCGACTACACCGCATGTGTCGACTTCAGTGCGGTGGTAAGCAGAAACGCCAGCGCAGGCACGAGAGCCCCGACCCTGGTCGCTTATCGGTGGGAGGGAGAGCCGACGATTCAAGCGCAGAACTATTTTCCTCGAACCGCCGCCCGCAAAGCTTCTGTCTGACAATGAAACCGGGCCGGACATGAAGAAAATGAGAGAGTAGGCGCATGGAGGTCTACCGCAACTTCGCCGCCCCCCGAAGGGTTCCGCGGCACTGGCCGCGCAGGGCCCGGTACCGAAACACGGATGCGGGCAGCTAGTAAGGCTGGAAAACTACCGAGTGACTGAAAGACCCTCTACACAATCTCCATCGCGCGGTTGATCTATCCCCATCATCGACGCGCATCACCACCGGGCGGTATCCAACGAACAATGCATTCGCCCCAGTCGCAAATTGCTACCCAAGGATTCTGGCCCCTCCACGGTTCCCTTTCGAACTCTGCGATGCTCCTTGTTCCCAGAGAGAGGCTGATAGTTTCGATTTTCCAGCCGGTCATATCGACCGCGTCGTCCTCAACAATGAACCAGCGGGTTCCGTCGATGTCCGACTGGAACCGGTACCGAAGGCCCTCCAACACGCCAGATGGCAATGTATTCCCTTGCTCTAGGCGATATTCCTCTTGTTCCTCGGCAAATCGCATCGCCTCGTCCAACGTGCTGAAATCCCGGACGAGGTATCGATTCGTCCAGTGGAATTCCTTGTATCTCCGCAACTGCTCTTCCCGTTCGGCAGGAGGTAGGTGCCCAAACAATGGAACCCACATCCAACGCAACTCGAAGACGGTGGGTGAGCCGTGCTGGCGGATCTTGTATCTCGCTCCCGCGTAGTTGTCCTCCCACCCGTATTGCTCGTCTGGGACTGGATCGTCGATCTCAACCAGCCAGCCCTCTGGAGTCTCTTCCCAGTTCAACCTTTTGGTCTGTGTCATTTCGAACCCTCCCCGAGTTGCTCCATAACGCTACTTTGCCCCAATAGCATTTGTTGTTGGAAGACGTTCGGTTCTGTCGGCTCAAAGTTGCTTAATCGAAGACCAGTCACGCGGCGGAACGACATGCCCGTCGCCTGCGCTGTACCCGGCTGCGGCCGCCCCGTCGAACTGGATTATGCGAACCGCGGGTGGACCTTGAATGGGACTTTGGCCAGGGGCTTTGCAACGAAGATTGACAGCCCTCCGAAACACGCCGCACTTTTGTCAAAGTAGCCCGGCGTTTCCTGTCAATCTTTCCTGCATCTCGACATCTGGAATCTCACGAGTGATGGCGGAATGATGGCGGATCCGCCAAATTCGTGAGACACGCCGGCGGTTCAATGACCTGACCGTGGCCAAGGCGGTGTGAGGATCGGTTCATAGAGAGCAGTCTGAGCCGATTGCAAGGCCGAGGTGATTGCCGTGGGCCATAGTGAAGGTAAGGCGTCATCGGTCACCGTCTCCTACCGACGGCCAGACGATCTGAGTGAAGGCCGTAGGCGACGACGGCGACCAGCACGTCGAATTCGTGAATCTTCAACGGACTGACCATCCGCGACGACGAACGTTGGTGGCTGGCGCAGTTCTTCGACCTCTATGCGCAGACGGCAGCTTCGCTCGGGTGGACCTTGGATGATCGGCCGATGGGCTTCTTCGCCCGGATCGGCGGGTCAATTCCGCGACAAGCACCACGAAGAGTGCCCGCGAAACGGTGATTCTGCCCAGGCATGGAGAGTGGGCAGCACAACCGTGCGGTCATCGGATGTGCCGCTCTAGCCAGCCTGGGCGTGATGCAGGCGCCAGCCGCGAGCGCCGATGACTCAGGCGTACCCTCTTGACAAAAAGGCCCCTGAACTGGTCAAATAGATGCCAGAAGGACGAACTAATGCCTTCGATTCGGGCGTTGCAACATTGCAACACCCCGCGAACTTGCTGCACGCCGCCCGCATTGATACACCGGGTTTTCCCTAACCTGTTTTCCCCGGTAAAGGCGCACCCATGACACCACACTCTCTTGGGCGAGGTACGACCTGTGCGGGCGGCGGCGCAGTGTTGCATAGCGCAACATGCGAATAGGCTCAATGTTCTCAGGCGGTATTGCGTGTTGAAGCTGTTACGAGGGAGGGGCGCCGTACTCGCAGGGCTTGAATCAGTGCGCTGGCCAGAGAATTTGCAACGTAGATTGACAAGCTCTTGAGACACGCCCGATTCCTGTCAAAGTACCCCGACGATTCCTGTCAATCTTTCCTGCATCTCGACATCTTCTTCTTCTTCTCTGCTGCTGTTGTTGTGCTGGGAGCGCCGTCCGGCAGCCGGCCAGCCAAGAGCCGGCCCGTGCTGGTGATCCAATCCGACCCGTACAACGCCAGCCGACTTGCAACCGTGCTTACCGCGGTGATCACCTC
>JBJTGN010000215.1:0-2628 GCA_046093905.1 Actinomycetota bacterium | reverse complement strand
GGGTATTGGAGAGACAACAGCCAAGCGCATGAGGGGTGCGGCCCGAACACTGCGTCAGAACACCTACGACGAAATGCCGATGCGGATCGACATCAACAAGCGCACACCCCAGCACACGGAATTCCTCCGACGCTTGCGGGCCTGGGATGTGGCGAGACGCGCGGCGGTCTCGTCCGAGACCACTGCGTTGGTCGAGGAGTTGGCCCCAGTTGCCGCCGTAATCAACAACACGGTGACGCGCGCAATCGTCGTCCCCACTGCAACATCAAGCACTGAGGCTTTCGCGGAAGCAATCCGAAAAATCACGGATTCCGCCGCGAGTCTTTCCGGCACTCAAGCGACTATCAACTCCGCTGACCCCTGGGAAGACTTCCTGGCACGGCCGGCAGACTATTTCGCACTCCTTGCAGAGCTCGGGTTCGTCACCGAGGACGAAGAAAAAACACACGGCGACCTTCCTGTCGAAATCATCGAGGCGGTAAGGGAGTTCGAGCTTAAGGCCGACCACTTGACGGCATCCCTCCGTGGATACCAGCACTTCGCAGCAAGGTTCGCTCTTGTGCAGCGAAAAGTGATTATCGGAGACGAGATGGGCCTCGGGAAGACCGTCGAGGCGATCGCAGTCCTGGCGCATTTGCGCGCAAAAGGGGAAAACAACTTCCTGGTCGTTTGCCCCGCTGCCGTCGTGACCAACTGGATGCGTGAAGTCACGAGTAAGTCCAAGCTTGCGGCTCATCGCCTTCATGGTCCCGACAGGCAATGGGCTGCGAGAAACTGGGAACGTAATGGGGGAGTTGGGGTCACAACCTTCGAGACTCTCCCGTGGTTGTCCAACAACGTCGCACTACCGCAGATAGGTTGCCTCGTCGTTGATGAAGCGCACTACATCAAGAACCCCGACGCGCAGAGGACGAAGAGGACTCGGCAGCTCATTCGGGGCGGTGAGCGCGCCATCCTGCTGACTGGTACGCCTCTTGAGAACCGTATCGACGAGTTCCGAAATCTGGTGGGATACCTCCGTCCGGAACTGGTGGTTGATGCCACAGAGTTTGCGCCTAAGCGATTCCGGCGCCAAGTAGCTCCCGCATACCTCCGTCGGAACCAGGAAGACGTACTCACCGAACTGCCCGAACTTGTTCAAGTCGAGGAGTGGTTAGAACTCTCCGGTGAAGACCTTTCCGCCTACCGTGACGCGGTGTATCGCGGCAACTTCATGGCGGCACGCCAAGCGGCAATGCTCCAGGGCGCAAGGTCTGTAAAAATGCAGAGGCTCATCGAGACTGTCCAAGAAGCCGAAGACAACGGTCGCAGAGTCGTTGTCTTCTCGCACTTCCTGCGCGTTCTTGATCAAGTCGCAGCGGCATTGCCCGGGCGAGTCTTTGGCCCGCTGACGGGATCTGTTCCTGCGGTCAAACGTCAGACGATGATCGACGACTTTTCGGCCGCTCAAGGTGGCGCTGTGTTGGTGGCGCAGATACAGGCCGGCGGCGTAGGTCTGAACATCCAAGCCGCATCCGTAGTGGTCATCTGCGAACCGCAAGTGAAGCCCACAACTGAGTGGCAGGCCATCGCCCGTGCTCATCGAATGGGCCAGCTGCAATCTGTTCAGGTCCATCGACTTCTCTCTGAGGAGGGAGTCGATCATCGTCTGTATCAGCTACTGGCGCGCAAACGTGAGATCTTCGAAGACTTTGCGCGCCAGAGCGAGACGGCGGAGAGCGCCCCTGAAGCTTATGACGTCTCGGAAGCCGCGCTGGCGAAAGAAGTGATCGCTGCAGAGCGCGAGAGATTGTTCGGCCGATCAGATCCTGATTCATTCCCGGAGCCGGAAAAGGGTGAACCCCAAGAGACTGTCGTGGAAGAACCGTCGGCCGTGGAGTCTGCGCCACCGGCAGTCTCGACGTACACCAGCAGTGAGCCGGCGGTCTCGGCCGTTTCGTCTGTCGGATATGCGGACACCCAGACTCGTTTGGTCTCAACGGCTGAGAAGCTCTCGCGTGCAGGGGATCCACTTCCTTACACTGTGTTCAGCGGGACCTTCCCGCCGCTCGCGGAAACCCCAGCCGACAAGGTAATCGACAACATCCTCTGCATCGTCGACGCAGAGGGTCCGATGACCGGTTATCGGATTCACGCTGCATACTTCGAAGCCTCTGGGGATTGGGACGACCGCGCCAATGCGCGCATCTTGAACCAGTCGATCACCCACGCCGAATCCAGAGGACTGATCCTGTCGGATAATCCGCTTGGCGCAGAGGGTGTTAAGCCGAAGACCTTCCGGTTGCCGACTCAACCTGCAGTGGTTCGCCGCGAACTCGGTCCGCGATCTCTGACTCAGGTACCACCGAGTGAGCTCGATTCGCCGGTCGCGACTCGCGTCGAAATTGCCGCCCAACCCGCTGCATCTGTTGCAAGCGTGGAACCGCAGGCAAGGCAAGTGGCACAGGGCATTCCATCAAGGTCCGGGCGAGCGCTCGTTCCCGAGCCTCCCCGTGGATCAATCGTGCGCTTTTCGAAGAGCGGCTTTCTGTATGTCGCGGTCCGGAATGGCGAGCGATGGGAGACCAGCGCTACATCAAGTGGTCAAGGATTCATTGACAAGACGATGTTGTGGGAAGACATGTGGGC
>JBJTGN010000214.1:0-23939 GCA_046093905.1 Actinomycetota bacterium | reverse complement strand
CCGGTGGATGGCTTCACAGGTCCTGTGCGACCTGCTCCGCGTGATGCAGGAGCTTCGCCCCGACGACCACCCGTTGCAGCCGGACGGGCAACTGCCTTGCGAGGTCCTGCACTCTTCTTGCGCGCTGCCATCAGATTTCTCCTCGATCTTCGATGCGGTAGATGACCGCACTCGCCCAACATGCGATTCCTTCACGACGTCCCAGCGAACCCAGACCCTCGGCTCGACGTCCTTTCACGCTGATCGATGCACCAGCTGCACGAGAGAGCTTGTCCTGCATCGCTGCACGATGTGGTGCGAGCTTCGGTGTTTCGCACACGACACTGCAATCGACGTTGCCGATCACCCATCCCTGAGCGCGAACCATGCCGGAGACTTCTTCGAGGATGCGGAGCGAATCAGCACCCTTCCATCGATCGTCGGTGTCCGGAAAGTGTTCACCGATGTCACCGAGACCAGCAGCACCGAGCAGAGCGTCGGCACACGCGTGAGCAATGACGTCGGCGTCACTGTGGCCGACCAGTCCCTGAGCGCCCTCGAACGTGACTCCCCCGAGAACGAGGACTCGCGCTGGATCATCGGTGAAGCGATGGATATCGAAACCCTGCCCGACTCGAATGTCAGTGATGTGCTGCGAACCGTTCATGTCGTCGTCACATGTGACTGAGCGGAATTCGATCGAGTGTGCTGAACGGGAGAATCCGCCGCCTCGGCAAGTACATTTCGCGCCCACGCAAGATCCTCGATGTGGGTGATCTTGCGGTTGTCTGCTTCTCCCGGCACGACAATGACGGTACCGCCGATCGCTTCGACGAGGGCGGAGTCATCGGTGCTGTCGATCTCGGATTCGTACGCTCTGCGCAGCACATCGGCACGAAAACCCTGCGGGGTCTGCACCGACACAAGAGTGGCACGGTCGGGCGTGGACGTGACACGTGGGACGACCGCGCCGACTCGCTCCACGTCGCTGACTTCGATCACTTTCACGGTGTCGACCATTGGTAAGCCTGGGATTGCCCCATCGGCTCCCGAGACAACTGCGTGAATCACCGATTCGAACAGCGCGACCGATGCAAAAGGACGCGCTGCGTCGTGAACGAGGACAATGTCTGCACTGTCGGCAACGGCACGCAATCCATTGCGCACACTCGCCGTTCGGGTCGGTCCGCCTCCGACAACAATGACCGAACGGTCCAAATCTGCACGATTCTGGTTCTGCCTGCGCTCATCACCGACGTCGTCGTCAGGAACGACCACGACAACGCCATCACTGCACGCAAGAGCCGTCGTCACCGCATGATCGATCACTCGCCGACCACCGAGTTCCTCGAATTGTTTCATCGAGCCGAATCGGCGGCCCGAGCCACCGGCGACAACGATCGTCCAGACTGTGCCTCGCTGTTCGGTCGACGAACCACTGCGCTGGACATCGGACATGAGCGTTGAGGGTAGTACCGTGTCCTCTCGATGGCTTACGAAGACGTCCTCCAGAAGACCGACTTTTTCGGTGATGCCCCTGCTGAGACTTTGGCTGCGATCGCGGCCAAAGGACGCAAGCGCATTCTGTCTCGAGGTGATCATCTCTTCGAAGCGGGCGAGGAAGCCGAGTCGATGTACATCGTTCTCACAGGTCGCATTGCCATCGCCATTGCGAGCGAACTCGACAAGCGTGAGAGCATGGTTGCACTGATGGAGAGCGGCGACCTGTTCGGCGAGATGGGACTTCTCGATTCCGGGCCTCGGTCGGCCATGGCTCGAGCAATCGAACCGAGCGAAGTCCTCGAAATTCCCTACGAGCCAGTCGGCGACCTCCTCGACTCGAATCCGAAGATGCTCAGGGGTGTCGTGCGCATGCTCGCCGAACGCCTCCGGATCATGGATGGCGCACTGGCCGACTCCGTGTTTCTCGACGTCACCGGTCGCACGGCCAAGCGACTCTTGGAACTTGCCGCTGGCGCAGACGAATTCGTTCTGCCCGTCACACAAGAAGAGTTGGCCGGAATGGTCGGCGCTTCACGTGAACGCGTGAACAAGGCGATCAGCAGCTTCATTCGATTGGGATGGATCGAACAGCACGAACGCCGTTACAAGATCTTGATGCGCGACCGCCTCGAGTTGCGCGCCCGCTGATCGGGCAGCGAATTCTTCCTCGACATTCTCAGGTCAGCCAAGAACGCGCGCGTGAGAATGCATCGGCGGCATCGTCTGGACGGTGAGCCGGTCGAGACGTGTCATGTGCGAATCCGTGCTCGGCCTGTGAATACTCGACAACGGTGGCGCCAGCGTCGCGCAGTTCCTGAACATGAGCAGGTGGCGTCCATGTGTCCATGGATCCGATGATCGCCAAGACCTTGCTTGCGTCACCATTGCGCACGTACTCGAGTGGATCACCCTGATCCGGAGATGCCCACTGTTCCGGTGTGTGGATCATTCCGTAGAAACTTGCGATGCGATCGAAGCAGGCAAGCCCCGCTGATTTGAAGCAGTACATGCCGCCCATGCAGAACCCGATCAATCCCACCGATGAACAGCCCGTTGCCACTGCAGCCTCTTCGAGATCCCGGAATCGATCACGATCGCGCAGGTGGGGAACGGCAGCAAAACGCGCATCGATGTCTCCGAGGCCTGTCTGCGATCCGAAAGGTTCGATCGCAACTGTGCTCACTCCCCATTCGGTTGCGAACCGCTCGACGTGTTCGGCAAAGAGTGGCCGAAGGCCGAAGATGTCGGGAAACACAACGAGACCTCGAGTAGCGCCTTCGACGAGGTGAACTTCTGCTGGAGTGCCGGACGGCATGTGCATCTGCATGCTCCAACCATAGAGACGTTTGGGGATGGGGAAGACGCATCAGCAGAGTCGCTCACTCGACCTCATCGACGACGAACTGCACAATGCCCATGACAGACCCACCGTCGACCCACAAACCTCGACCCGGTGCGGATGCATACACGTTCGGTGGTGACGAATGGATCCCCAGTAGGTCGACGTCCTCGTCGATACTGCGTCCGAGAAGAACTCCTGTGCGCGAACGACGAACCTGTTGAGCCCAATGATCGGGGCGAGACCTCAGGAACGACGGAGACGTTCCCACGATCACCGAGACATTCGACGACCGAATCGGGTCGTCGAGAAGACGAGTGATCACAGGCGCCCACGTCGAGTGTCGATGCACATCATGTGCGATGACGAGCAAGTTCGCAGCCGATGCGAAGAGATTCGTGATCCAGTCGTCATGGTGATTCGACGACGTCGCAGGCGGGTCGACTTCGTCGAGGTCCACGATGTGTCCCTGCGGATGCGCAACTCGCCACGAGAGTGAGAGTGCTCTGAGCGACGTCGAGACACCTGATCCACGTGAACCAATGACAAGAAATCGAAGATGCTCGCCTCGCCGCACCGCAATGTCGTCCCACGTGTCGGCGAGTACCGCGAACGCGCCGTCACTCCTCGGCAATTGATGGGGTAGACAGCGCAATGCTCTGTCGACAGCAGGGTGGATCGACGCAGGACTGCAACCCTCGGGCGGGACCCAGAAGAACTGCACAGTTCGATTTCGTTCATGCTCACGATTGCGAAGCACGAAGTTCCCAGGTCGATCGATCCCCATCCAGGTCGATGTCACTCGTGAGGCGATCGATGTCGGGATTGCCTGTTCACGCGCCGCAGTGATGATGCACGTCACTGCTGAGTCGGTGCTCGCTACCACGATTCTCTCGAACGAATCCCACAGGAGCGATGCAATTCGATCATGAGCTGCACGGCTTCGCCAGAGATCGGCGTCGTCGACCACAAGGAGAAGCCGACGTCGGCTCGTTGCTCGTGTTTCCCACCCGGTCGCGCGTTCTTCACATAGACGGAGAGCGCGAGAGACCTGCTCATGGTTGGAACCATCGACCACGATTCCAAGACAGTCGAATCGCTCCACTGCCGATCCACGACACTCAATGACGACGACATCGATGTCCGATCGTCGAGCCTCAAGCGATGTGACGATGGCACGAAGAGCATTCGTTCGACCGGTCCCAGAAACGATCACGTGGTGTTGATCGAATCGAAACGTGATCGGTATCTGCACTTGGCCACTGACGTCATCACACAGACCGACGAAGTCCGAGTCGTTCGGGGTCGATCGTGTGAGAAGCGCAGGCAACGGATCACACCATGGTCGATGAGGAGATGCTCCACTGCCGAGTTCATGAATCCGACGGATGGTGTCCACCATCTCCCTCAACACGTTGGAGACGTCCAGTGCCTGAACCTCCCAACAGCCTTCATGACCTCGTCTCACGATCAATCGACCGGGCGTCGCACGATCGATCTCTACCGCTCGGTCAGTGCCGAGGACATCGTGTGAGTCCGAAGGAGACTGCACGCGCAGCGCAATCCGTATCGACGCGTTTGCCATGACATCAGCTGTCAGAGCAGCTGATCTCTGTGCTGCGACGATCAGATGCAAGCCCAGGCTTCGGCCTCTCTGCGCAATCGCAGAAAGACCCCGAATGAAGTCGGGAGCATCGTCTCGCAGCGCAGCCAGCTCATCGATCACCACCACGAGACGCGGCAATGAACTCACGTCCTCGCCCACACATCGAAGGCGCTGGTATTCATGAATGTCTCGAGCACGGACTGCCCTCAGGAGCGACTCTCGTCGTTTGAGTTCAGCCTCGAGTCCGAGCAGAACTCTGTTCACCATTCCACTGTCGAGATCGGTGATCACTCCGACGACGTGAGGCAGTTCGGAACAGGCATCGAATGCTGCGCCGCCCTTGTAGTCGACGAGAACGAATGACAGGTCTGTCGGCGAACTGTTCATCGCCATCGTCAGCACGATCTGACGCAGCAATTCGCTCTTTCCCGATCCGGTTGTCCCGATGATGACTCCGTGAGGACCGTCCGAATCGAGGTCGAGTTCGACCACACCGTTCTTGTCGAAGCCCAATTTCGCGCGCGGTCCCGATCCACGAGTTTCATCCCACATGCGGGTGATGAATTCCTCGAACGAATCGTCCAGATCAATGAACGATGGTCCGGCGCCTGAGAACAGATCCCGAAATTCGCAACTCTTCACGATCTCGACACCACCGACATCGGGATCTCTCCACTGAGAGATCGCACTGCAGATCCCACGAACTGTCTCGGAGCCGATCCCATCCGTCTCGACGTCGTCTGCATCGATGACCGTCGTGCAAACAGCAGGAAGATCCTTCATCGAACGAGAGGCAACGACGACGGTTGCGATGCCGCTGTCGACAGAAGCCATCACTGGAGAACCTCTCACCATGGACGAGCTCTCAGTGGTCACGATCACCAGATGCTTCGTCGCTGGGCTCCTCACTTCTGCGACAGATTGCTCGTCGCTGAAGAGTCGAAAATGTGGGAGGTCTCGCAGCGGTGTCCAGCAGGGATCACCATCGCCGAAGACGGTGAGTCTCCAATCAGATGGTCCGACTTGTGCAGCCATGCGCACGATCAATGCCGACACTGCCTCGACTGCACGACGGCCGTGAATGCCGATCACCTGACCTGCCGTCACATCGATGAGTACCGGAATGTCGTGGAATGACAGAACAGGTGCGCCTTCGACCACGGTGATCGCTCGTGAGCCGAAACCGATCGCCACAACGTCGAGAGATCTCGACTCCCAGAACCATGGTTCCCCGCTCTGGATGTGCTCACCGATGTCGATGAGATACGGATGCGCTCGACGGCGACGTCGTGCCAATTCCCCGGCAAAGTGTTCGCACTCTCGCGCGAAACGTTCATCAGCGATTCGCCGGTCTTCTCGCCACCTACGAGTGCGTCGTCGCGTTCGCAGAGCTCGGAACATCCACGAGACGATCGCCCCCACTCCCGTGACGACAGAGAACATGGCGAAGTACCACTGGCGCGACAGTGACGCGACCACGATCCCTGTCACGATGCCCGTGACAACAGAACTCCAAGCTGGTGGAGTTGCACTCGTAGGTTTGTCAGGGAGTGCCGTGCGTACAGGTCGAATCAGTTCGACTTCTGCTGAACGCGGACGCCGATGCAAGACCTGAGGTCGCAGATCCACATCGTGACCTGCGACTCCATGATGTGAGTCGAGTGAGCGTCGTTCTTCGGCATCCGTCCTGTCTCTGATCTCGCACTCGGATCGTCCGAGATGGAGCCGTCGATCTTCCAGCACGCTGGCTCCACCCAATGGCTGCAGAGAGAGATGGGGCGGATCCCAGATCAGCATCACGTGGTGCGGTTCGAGATCGGGATCGTCGATGTGGATTCCACAAGCAGGCGACCTCCCAAGCGTGTATCGGCCGGGCGCGAAATCGAATGCCTTGCCACAATCCGGACCGGAAAGAACGACGAAGCGATGAAGCATGCGTGTCATGGACGAGTACTCATCCGATCGGGTCGCGAATGCGACACCGCCACTGCTCTTGCTGTCGTTGACACTGGTCTCACCGCTCGACTCACTGCTCTTCTCACCGATGGATCGGGGTGAGAAGAGCGGAGAGGTGCACCTGGCCAAGTGTGGGAATGAACGATGCATACACACCTATCGCCAAGTGCCCACCGACGCAGGAACCGTCTTCTGATCCAGCTCGACCACGATCGGCCCAACAGAAATCGCAGGAGTCGCAACGACGCGTCAGGCGATCGAGCTCGACATCGATCGTTTCACGCCTCACCGAGGAATGGACGCGTATCGCTCGTCGGCCTCGTGCCATCTCCCAAGCAAACCAGTGGAACTTGCCCGGTGGACCGGTGGATCATCTCGATGTCGTCCTGGAACGATGTGGATTCGATCAACCCGGGAATCAGAATCAGCACGACGAATAACTCAGCGATCTCGTTCGCATCGCCGCGCACGATCAACTCGCAGCGCGAATCGTCTTACAGCGCATCATCCCTGGCTTGATCAGCATTGCCGTTCGTCGTGCGCCGATCACTGCGAATGGCCTCGCCGGCGCATTCGACCTCGTGACATCTGCTGCGTGGCTCGTGATCTGCCAGTTCCCCATCGATCGCCGTCCACGCCGAGTGGCCGCCAATCTGCTCATGGACATCGAGTACCTGGCGTTCGTTCGAGATTCTCGACTCAAGTCGAGCCGTAACGAACAATCTCTCCACCCCGATGGAATGCTCGGTATCGAAGCGGGTCGATATCGCGCGCACGACACCGTGTCGGATCCAGTCTCCGACGAAAGTGCATTCGACCTGATGATGCACTCGTTCTCCTTGACGGGCGTTTCCGAACGCGACCTTCAAATGCTGCGTGCCGTTGCCCATGACATCAATTCGACCGAGGCTGCTGCGGTTCTCGGTCTGTCCCCACGGTCTGTGCGCAACCGGCGAGAAAACGCACTTGTTCGTGCTCTTGCTCTGCTGACGCGCGACGACGATTCACACCACGAGGCGGAGTCCGAAATTCAGGATCAGCGATCGGGAATGTCGTCGTAACCAGGATCTCCGGGCATCAACAATGCGTCCATCGTTCCATCGGGCTTCAAGCGGATCTTGGGCAGAACCCGAGTCGGCTGACCGATCGCTCCCGCACTGTGCAACACGGACTCAACAGTGTCGTGATCTGCCAGGACCTGAAGATTCACGGTGGTTGGTGGCAACATCAACAACTCACCTTGCCTCGATCTGCTGAGAGCCGACGACGGAGTCACCCAGAGACTGTCGATCAGTTCCTTGTCGTCATGAAGAGGTTCCTGATCCCGCGGGGTTGCGGTGACGAAGAAGCGTGTATCGAAGCGACGGATCTCACCGAAGGGTGTCACCCAGTGCGACACCCAATGAAGCTCGTCGGTCGCAGGTATCAGTTCCTCATCGTGAAGAACCTTTGTCATGCTGCAGCGACCCTCATGCACGTCGTGACGGTACGTCGTGAAACGTTCGGCAAGAAGCGGATCATCGAATCGAAGATGAGTTCCACTCTTGTCGCGAGCCAGAAGGACACCGGCTTCCTCGAAGCACTCGCGGATCGCTGCAATTTCATACGAAGAATCTTCCGCATCCACTGCTCCCCCTGGGAAGACGTACATGCCCCCGGCGAAAGCCGCCTTCGTCGTACGTCGCATCATGAACACTTCGATCCCGCTCGACTCCGCGTTCCGAATCAACATCACGGTTGCTGCCGGCTTGACGGGAACGGCCTGTGGATCGAAGTCTGGTCGGGTCACGATAGCTCTCCTCGGACGTCGGTGGCATCCGTGTCGATGATGTCTCCCTGCACAGTCGATGACCGGCGGATCACGATGATGTTGCGGCGGGATCTCTTCAACAACATGGATCGAAAGGCTGCTCGAGTCGGCGGGAAGAGCATCAGCAGTCCGAAGACGTCGGAGAAGAAACCTGGTGTCAGGAGAAGTGCTCCAGCCCCGAGGATCAGTACTCCATCGACGATGTCACGCGTCGGTACCTTGCCGGCCGCCACGGATTCGTTGAACCTGCGCCAGACTCGCAACCCTTCACGTTTGACGAGCCAACTGCCCACAATGGCAACCACGAACATCACAGCGAGCGTGTTGAAGAAGCCGATATAGCTACTCATTCGAATGATCGTGTACAGCTCGACGATCGGCACGATCACGAACAAGAGAAACAAGATCACAGAGGCACAGTATCGTTGTTCCGAATGATTGATCGTCCGCCCAGTGTCGATGCTCTGGCTCGTTCACTCGCGCACACTGGACTGCCCCATCCACTTCTCGTCGACGCGGCCCGGGAAGCAATCGCCAGCGGCGATCCATCCCGAGTACAACAGATCGCCGATGAGATTTCCTCGAGCCTTCTCGTTCCGGTCATCAATGCGACCGGGGTCATCGCTCACACCAATCTCGGTCGAGCCCCGGTGGCCCACAGTCAGAGTGCTCGCGCACAGAACCTCGAGTTCGACCTGACGTCGGGCCAACGTGGGAGTCGACAGACCGGAGTGGGCAGACTCTTCGCACGGTTGTGCGGGGCTCAGGATGCCATCGTCGTCAACAACAATGCTGCGGCGATCATGCTCGTTCTCGCAGCCATCGCCCGCGATCGTGATGTCGTCGTCAGCAGAGGCGAAAGTGTCGAAATCGGCGGAGGATTTCGCGTTCCCGAAGTGATGGAGGAATCCGGTGCTCGTCTGATCGATGTCGGAACGACGAACCGCACGCGGGCAGCCGATTACCGGAAGGCGATCGAGCGCAAGCACACCGATGTCGCGTTGATTCTGAAAGTGCACCCATCGAATTTCCGAGTCGAAGGATTCGTCGAGGAGGCAACTGTTGCCCAACTCGCACCTCTCGATGTCCCGATCGTCGCCGACATCGGCTCCGGCTTGCTCGACGCAGCATGCCCATGGTTCACCGACGGTCCTCCGTCATGGTTGCGTGGTGAGCCCGCTGCGCGTCAAACACTCGCCGATGGCGCAGCGCTCGTGACCTTCAGCACCGACAAATTGATGGGCGGGCCTCAAGCTGGTGTCATTGCAGGCCGCGCCGACCTCGTTCGGGCATGTGCGGCCCATCCTCTTGCGCGGGCTCTGCGTCCCGGAGGTCTCGTCTTGGCGGCTCTGCATCACACTGCACTCGCCTATCTCGGACGCACCGTCGAACGTGATGTTCCCTTCTGGTCCATGGCCCGCGCTCATCCTGAAGAGATTCGGCTCCGCGCCGAACACATCGCCTCTGTCGACCTGTCGTGCGAAGTTGTTTCATGTGAGTCGCTCCCTGGTGCAGGCAGCACACCAGGGGCATCAATTCCCTCATTCGCAGTTCAACTGGATGGTGATCATCTGCGTCAGTTCCGTCGCAATTCAGTTCCGATCATCGCCCGCGTACGCGACGACAGGACTCTGCTCGATCTGCGAACCGTCGACCCAGCAGATGATCAAATCGTGATTGCCGCCTTGTCGAACATCCTCGGATCCGGCGACAGTCTTTCCTGACATCATGCGAATCTTCGCAACCGCCGGCCATGTCGATCACGGCAAGTCGACGCTCATTCGAACTCTGACCGGAATCGATCCGGATCGATGGGATGAAGAGAAGCGCCGTGGACTCACGATCGACATCGGCTTTGCACACATGGTGCTTCCGAGCGGTGAGCGTGTTTCATTCGTCGATGTTCCCGGGCACATTCGATTCATCTCCAACATGCTCGCTGGAGTCGGAGGAATCCACGGCTGCATTCTGACGATCGACGCCCGTGAGGGTTGGATGCCCCAAACCGAAGAGCATCTTCGCATCCTCGAGTTCGTCGGTCTGCGCCACGGAGTCATTGCCCTCACGAAGATCGATCTCTGCGACGACGACACTCGCGACTTGGCGATCCTCGACATCACGGACAGAGTCGCCGGCACGTTCCTCGCAACGGCACCCGTCGTTCCTGTATCGAGTGCAACGGGACTCGGTCTCGACGCACTGGTCGTAGCCCTCGATCACATGGCTCACGAATCGAACGGCTCGATCGATCGCAATCGTCCCCGTCTCTTCATTGATCGAGTTTTCGCGGCGAAGGGCAGTGGCACAGTCGTCACGGGAACGCTCACTGATGGATCATTCTCCGTTGGTGACACCGTGATGATCAGCCCGATGAAGCTCACGGCGCGCGTTCGATCGATCCAGTCCCTCGGTGAGAGCCACGACACGATTGGACCGGGCCACCGTGTTGCGCTGAACCTGTCCGGCATCGATCACAGTGCGATCACCCGTGGCGATGCGGTTGTGCGTGCAGATGAATGGTTCTCCTCCGACAAAGTCGATGCACGCCTCGATGTACTCGCACATCTCGATCACGCGGTGTCGCGGCGGGGCGCCTTCACCATCCACATCGGATCCGATGAGGTTCCCGCACGGCTTCGTGTTCTCGGTACGGATCACATTGATCCTGGTTCCAGCGCGAGTGTTCGTCTGTACCTCGAACGTTGTATTCCGCTCCTGCCAGGAGACAGATTCGTCCTACGCGAAAGCGGACGATCGGAAACAATCGGCGGCGGTGAGATTCTCGACGTCGATCCTGTGTTCTCCGCAACTCGCTCGCGACCCGACAGGTCGATCGAGCGCATCGTCCATGAACGAAAAGTCGTGACCGCAAATCACCTTCGCCTGTTGACCGACATCGATGTTCAACCCACGGTTGGCAACTGGATTCTCTCCCCCGAAGAGCACGAGCGCCGTACCGCTGCAATCGGAGCATTGATCGAGGCTTCGGATTCCAGCGGTTTCGACATTGCTCAACTCGATGAGATCGACCGTGCTCTCGTTGGAGCATTCTCCGGCGTCGTGATCGACGACGGTCGAGTACGCCGTGCAGGTGTCGAGGATCCACTGGTTCAGCATCCGGCGATCGCACGACTCGAACAACAGCGATGTGCTCCAGACGCATGCACTGACATCTCGCCCGCAGAGTTGCGGCGACTTGCGAAGATCGGAGTGGTCTTCGAGAGTCAGGGCGAATGGTTCCATCGTTGTGCGCTCGACGACGCACAAGAGGCGGCTCGCACGCTTCTCGCATCTCACCCAGACGGATTCACCGTTTCGCAGTTGCGCGAACATCTGGGTATCACCCGCAAACACGCAGTCCCTCTTGCGAGCGCTCTCGATGCTCGTGGCATCACACGACGGCGCGGCGATGTGCGGATTGCCGGTCCGCGTCTGTGACGATCACGCGAAATGTGAGATTGATTCGCTGACCCACAGGCTTCTTCGTCTTCGGTATCTCATGGACCCAGCACTGCTGCATCAGCCCACTCATGACGAGTAGGGATCCGTGTTCCAAAGGAATCTCGACCACAGTCTTCGTTTCCTTGTGGCGCATCCGGAACACTCTGGTGTCTCCGAGACTCAGAGACGCAATGACGGGTTCTCGTCCCAACTCGGGCTCGTCATCGGCATGCCAGCCCATGGAATCTCGTCCATCTCGGTAGAGATTCGCGAGGCAACTGTTGAACTCCACGCCACTGTCGATACCGCACCGATCGCGCAGCACTCGAAGGCGGTCCGTCCATGCTCTCGGCTCGAGTCGAATACCCGAATACGAATACGCATGGTCTCCGTACCAACAAGCGAGTCGTGGCTGAAGCACCTCTCGGCCGAACAGCACGATGTGCCGTTCCTCCCATGGAGTTTCCTCGACGATGCCAGTGAAGTGTCGATCGGCCTCATCGGCCGGAATGAACGCGGGGACGTAGCGAGCTGCCCCGTCGAAGGGAAGAATGCCTCTTGGGTCGTCGTCAGTGAACAGCGTCATCGCTCTTCGAGCGGCGTTCCCGATAATCACGCGCACCGCCGGATTCAGGTTCGACTTCGAGGACGACGCCGTCGATGGCGACAACTCGTGCGTTCTCACCCGACTTGATGGGAGTAGCCCTGTTCGTCCGCGCCTTCCAGCGGGCTCCGAGAATCTTCACGGAACCTTCCGGGGAGATGTCCGAAACTGCGGGACCGATTTCGCCGATCAATTTCTCACGCCCGACGGTCGGCGTTGCGAATCGAGTTCGGGTCATGCTCGGCATACCCGACACGAAAGTGAGAGCGATGCCGCCGATCCCCACGAGAAGCGTCAGCCACGACACGCGCAGGTTGTACTGATCGATCTCGGGGAACAAAGTCCACGAGCCGATTGCGAACAACACGAGACCAATTCCGGTCCACAGGCGCGGAATACCCACCTGAACGTCGATGGAAAACGCAACCATCGAAGCCAGGATCAAAGCGAGTGCCCAGCCGCGCTCGGGCCATTCGCCCAGTCCGAACGATGCAAGCAACACGAGGACAGCTCCAACGACTCCCGCTACTCCGATGCCAGCAGTGAAGAACTCGAAGACCATCAGTGCGAGTCCGATGATCAAGAACAGATAGGCGACAGGGGGACTCGCAGACGTGTGGAGCATCTGCTGCCAGATTCCCAATTTGTGAAAGCGAACTGTCGTGATGTCGTTCGACACAAGACCGTCGTCACCAATGGACTCGATTGCAGTGTCCAACTCGACACCGTTGACAACGATGCCATCGAGCGCGAACACCATGTTGCGAATCGTGGGCACACCTTCGTCGCTGATCTCGAGCTTCAGAGCACCTGCGCGTCGTGCGTCTTGGAAACCGAGGGTCTTTGTTCGAAGTTCATCGGTGGCGTCACCAAACGAAACGGTGTCGGTGAGCGGCGTTCCCATGCGACCGATCCGCGCTCCCGGAGCCATACCGGTGGCATCAGCTGCTGAGAGAAGTTGGGCGACGAGGCCCGTTGCGCGAGCACCCGACGGGCCGACCCAGATGGCGATCGGAACCGATGCATCTTCGATTCGCTCGTACACCTCGCGCATGACGTCACGGCCGACGAGCGCCGCTTTCGAGTTCATCTGCAGAATGAGAGCCTGAGCGCCATTGGACTCGGCGCGGGTAATCGCCGCCTCGATCTCGTCGACGACGATCGAATCGAAGAAACCCGACACCTGGAGCACATCGACTGGTGTCAAGAGATCTGCAGGTGACGAAGCATCAGGCGCTGCAACTTCGGTAGCGGAGATTGCCGTATCTGTCGATGCATCCGTGTTCGATGCAGCGCGTGCCACATCAGAAAGACTCAGCAGGGCTCCGATCGCCAGGAAAAGGGTCGCTAGTCTGCGCACGAGTGTCTCCGAAACCTGAAAATGTCAGTCGCATGTTCACCACGTCGCGGTTGCTCGTGGTGGCCGGCAAAGGTGGTGTCGGCAAGACAACGGTAACTGCTGCGATGGCACGTGCTGCAGCCGATACGGGTCTTCGTGTCCTCGTTGTGACCCTTGACTCGCGGCCAGGAATGGCTGCTCTGCTCGGTGATTCCTCGGGTGCGCCAATCGGCTACGAGGGGTTGCGCATTGCCAACGATCTCGGTCCTCGAGCAACGGGACTCATTCACCTTCGTACGATCACCGCTGAAGAAGCACTCGAGGACTATCTCGCCACTCAAGGCATGGCTCGGCTGGCCAAGCGTCTCGTCGCAACAGGTGTGGTCGGAGTCGTATCGAGTGCTGCCCCAGGCATCGACGACCTACTCGTTCTCGGAAAACTCAAGCACCTCGTGTCGCTCACTGGTCCGTCTGGGGACTACGACCTGATCCTCGTCGACGGTCCCGCAGCGGGACACGCCATCAGCTTTCTTCAAGCTCCGTCAGCGATGGCTGAAACGGTGCGCGGCGGACCTATCCGTTCACAGGCGATCGAGGTGCAATCGATGCTGAGAGATCCCGATCGATGTCGGGTCGTGATGGTCACTCTTGCCGAAACGACTCCCGTCAACGAGATGCTCCAGAGTGCGGAGATCCTGGCAAACAAAGTGGGTGTCGCCTTCACTCCCGTCATCGTCAACGGCGTCGATGTCGCACCTGATGTGACCGAGCTCGTCTCATCTGGTCGTCTCGTCGACGGCAACCTCGCTGATGCTGCTCGCTACCGGACTTCACGATGTGCTCTCCACGCGCGAGAAGTCGACCGCGTCGACCAAACCGTCCACGCCGGCCACATCTCTTTGCCGCACATTCCGACAGTTGGACTCGATGGGGGCGACATCCGTCGACTCGCCGATGTCATCCGTGAACAGGTGGAATCGCTGTGAGCGACCACATGTCGAACATGGCCGATGTGGTTCGGGATTCGCGCATCATCGTCTGTTGTGGTTCGGGTGGAGTGGGCAAGACGACATCTGCTGCTGCTCTCGCTCTCGCAGCAGCAGAAAGCGGCCGCAAGGTGGTGTTGATCACCATCGACCCGGCAAAGCGACTCGCCGATGCACTCGGTCTCCAAGGACTGACCAACGATCCTTCGCCGATTGCCGTCGAAGGATCAGCCGTCGAAGGATCAGGTGGTTTGTGGGCGATGATGCTCGATGCCCGCGCCACATTCGACGCCGTGATCCGGCAACAGGCGCGTAACGAAGCGCAAGTTCGTCGGATCCTCGAGAACCCGTTCTACGACAATGTGGCGAGCAAGTTGTCGGGAAGCCAGGAATACATGGCTGCCGAGAAGCTCTACGAACTGTCCAACGACGATCGTTTCGATCTGGTCGTCGTCGACACCCCTCCGACGCGTGAAGCTCTGGACTTTCTCGAGGCTCCACAAAAGTTGATGAACTTTCTCGACCACCGTGTGTATCGCTGGTTGATTGCGCCTGCTCGAAGCGGACTCAAGATCGTCAACATTGCGGCTCAGCCGATTCTGCGCACGATCGGTCGCGTGATCGGCGCAGATGTTCTTGCCGATGCCATCAACTTCTTCCAGGCTTTCGAAGGAATCGAGAGCGGTTTCCGTGACCGGGCCGACTCCGTTCAGCGATTGCTGAAGTCCGACGTGACCAAGTATCTGGTCGTTGCGTCTCCCCGTCGGGACACAGTCGACGAAGCGATCTACTTCAGCCGCCAACTCCAATCTGCAGGCATGAGCGTGACTGGCTTGATCATCAATCGCCTTCAGCCTCTCTTCGGGTCCGGATCGGCCGAAGAGTCGGAGGCGGCTGCCCGAGCAGCGGACGACCGCGGCGAGACCGATCTCGCTGTCCTTCATCGCAATCTGGCTCACCTGCGACAGATCAGCGAAGCAGAGGAAGCGGCAATCGCTCCATTGCTGTCATTCGCTGGGAACTCAGTGGTCTCGCGTGTGTATCAGCGGTCCCAGGACGTGCACGACATCGGGGCAATCAGGAATCTCGGACGCGATCTCGTGACCCCGTGAGGGAACGACTAGCGTTTCGAACGTGCACATTCTTCTCGCCACTGATGCCGACTGGATCGTCGACGAAGTGACCTCCGCTCTCGGTGGTCCGGACGTCCGGTTCACCGTGTGCCGAGAGGGTCGTGTCGTGGCTTCCATCGTGCGTGACGACACCCCTGATCTCGTGATCCTCGACCTCCAGATCGGCAGCATGGGTGGAGTCGCAGTCACCATGGACCTACGACTCGACGAGAGCGGCGGCCTCCTTCCGTCAGTGCCGATCATGATGCTCCTCGATCGCAAGGCAGACATTCACATGGCACGCCGCAGCGGAGCAAACGGTTGGCTGATCAAACCTCTCGATGCATTGCGTCTGCGCAGAGGTTCTCGTGAAATCGCTCGTGGCGGGTGTTATGCCGAGGGTGTCGTCTCGACCGACACACTCCCCGGCGAATCTGTGGAACCGGCAACCGCCGGGTAGCCTCGCTTTTCGCACCATCGGGGTGTAGCGCAGTTTGGCTAGCGCGCCACGTTCGGGACGTGGAGGCCGGAGGTTCAAATCCTCTCACCCCGACCACGAACCCCCTGCTCTTGCGGGGGGTTCTTTGTATCCCAGGGAAATTCAGTCGCGTCGTCGGAACGAACTGTTACGACTCGTGAGATCAACGGACAGCTGACCCCAGCAGTCGTCGCCCGTTGTCCTCGTAGAACGCCCGTTTCGACTCGACATCGAGGTTGGTCATGCTGGCCTCGAAACGTCTGATCGGATCATCGGTTCCCTCGTGATGAGGATAGTCGGATGAAAACGCAACCATCTCCGCGCCGGCTTGCTCGATGATCCAACCCACGTCCTCTCCGGCAAACGGGCTGACCACTACGTGTCGACGCAGGTAATCCGATGGCTTCATGGCGAGGTGGGAAAGATCCTGGATGTTGCGGAATGAGCGATACCCGGTGTCGATGAAGTGTATGAACGATGGCAGCCAGGTTGCACCAAGTTCGGTGATCCCGAAGCGCAACTCCGGGAACCTCTCCATCACGCCGTCGTAGATCAGCGAAGCGAGGAACAGTTCTGCCGGATATCCGATTGCCATGAACGAGAGCGGATCGCCGGGCGCGTCGGACCGCACGTGGGCCATGTCTCGCCCGTTGTCGAAGAACGACGAGGGCACCGGACGATAGGCCTGATCCGCGCCGACATGAAGGAACACCGCACGACCCGATTCCTGCATGCGGTCCCAGACACGATCAAATTCCGGGTGAGTGAACGAATGCCCGCCAGACGACGGAATCGAATCGATGAGAAATCCTGCAACTCCAGAACGAGACGCCTCGTCGATGAATCGAAGAGCCGCGTCGGCGCCATGTTCGAAAGGGACGTAGGCGGTCGGCAACAGACGCGGGTCGGAACAGAACTCGAGCAACCCCCGGTTCATCGCTTTCGTCGCCTCGGCGCGGCAAGCTGCCGGGGTGTCCTGGACCTGGTTGAACGAACCTGTAGGAAAAACGACCTGGTGAGAGAAGCCGAGACGGTCGAGGGCAGCCGACCGCTCAGCAGGATCCCAGCCACCGAGCGACATCCAGCCCTTGCGCCGCGTCGTCATGAACTCGTCGACGGCACACCGCATCGCCGTCGGATCCTCTTTGCGACGACGATGATCGGCCTCAGCGTCGCTCAACAACTTGGCGAAGTCGGGATCGTTGGAACCAAGTTCGGGAATCTCATCTCGGATCTCCCCCGAAGCAAAACTGCGCAACCACCCGACAGGTTCGAGAATGTGAGCGTCGATATCGATCACAGAACGTCCGTTGGCGTAGGTCGTCATAGTTGGGACCGGACATTAACACCGAGTGACACATCGTGGTTCCACGACTGGACATGGCGCTTTCCTGACCGACCTTGACACGAATCGCACAGCAGTTGGTGGTTCAGGACAATGCGCGAACAGCCACAGTTCGCAACATCACCCGGACGAATGCGGCAGCCAACCTGATGACATTCTCGACGCCCATCGAATACGTCGAGGAATACTTCGTTCGACGCCACATTCACGGTCAGAATGCCTCGTACGACGAAGCGACGGTGAGTCGGGAGTATCTGCGCACCATTCGGGATCACATTCGTCGTTCTCGCCACTGACAGATCGAGCCGGCAGATACGGCTTCGATGACATCGACCGATTCGTTTACGGTGTCGATGTGCGACTCGGCGAACTCCAGCAATCCATTCAGACCACCTACGGGGAAAGGGACATTCAGCGCGGAGTTCCGTCGACAGTTGCCTGGCTCGCAGAGGAGGTTGGCGAGTTGGCCCAAGCGGTTCGCAAGGGAACTCGAGCGCAACAGGAGCACGAGTTCGCCGATGTTCTCGCCTGGGTGGCGACACTCGCGAATCAGATGGGCATCGATCTCGAAGTTGCCGTCTCTCGCTATCGCAATGGCTGTCCGACGTGCGGCCATTCACCCTGCGCGTGCTGAAGACCGGTCTCATGTTTCCAAAGGTTCGCGTGTTCGACGACTAGGTGTCACCTAGGCATCACCTGCGGTACATCTTCGAATGTTTGGCTGATGAGTGCTGAGTACATCTTTCACTCAGTCCCATTCGAGCCAAAGGAATTTCATGAACCGCAAGCGAATCCTCGCCAGTCTCTTCCCACTCATCGCCATGTTGGGGGCATCCGCATGCTCACCGGACAGTGCATCGACGAGCAGTACTTCGGTGACTGTTGCGCAGACAGACACTCCCGACAGTTCAACAGAGGCTCCAACTGGTCCTCTGACGTTCGCCTTCCCTCCCGGGACCGACGACCCCAATGCCATTCTTCAAGTCGAAAAGATTGCCCAACTGATCCGATCGGTGACAGGACGGGAAGTTCGCACCGAAAACCCCGCTGATTACATGGCGGTCGTCGAGGCAGTTCGGTCGGGATTCGTCGATGTCGCGTTGATGTCCCAATTCTCCGTCGCGCTCGCCATCGAAACCGACGCCCTTTCTCCACTGATCGTCTGGGAAGCAGAGCAGCTTCCCGCTTCTCTGTGTCTCGTTCGCAGTGACAGTTCGATTCAGACAATGGAGGATTTGCGAGGAAAGCAGATTGCGTTTGTCGATCCAGGTTCGACGACCGGGCACTTCATGCCTCGAAGCCTGCTCACTCAGTCAGGCCTCGAGTACCAGGTCGACTACCAGGCGACTTTTGCCGGAGGTCATGACACCGCGATTCTGGCCATGATGAACAAGAGCGTCGATATGGCATGCACTGCACGCCAGTTGGTTCCGATCTTCCAAGAGGCTGGCTTGTTCGCAGAGGGCGACATCCGAGTCGTCGGTGAAAGCGATCCGATCCCTGTTGGAATTTCGATCGTTGTTCGTAATGACCTGGATCAGGCAACACGTGATCTGCTTGCTGAAACCCTCCCATCAGCTCTGATGGCCCAAGAGGACTTGCTCCCACTCTTCGGAGGTAGCACCGAGTACATCGTCAATCCGGATTCGTCGGTTTACGCGCCCCTCCTGAAAGTTGCGCGCGACGTCGGACTCGATCTCGACGATCTCCGATGAGCTCGGTGAGTTTCTCGGTGGATCAGCCGTCGACGGTATCGAGTTCAACGGTCGTCAAAGGTCGAGGAATCACCGTCCGCTACGGAGGTCTCACAGCACTCGACAAAGTCGACATCGATGTTGCTGCGGGTGAAGTCGTCGCTCTCTTGGGCCACTCGGGGTCCGGAAAGTCGACGTTGATGAAGTCACTGACTCGCATGACGCCCATCGAGGCCGACGTTCTCAACATCGGTGACACGGACGTTCTGAGCCTCCGTCATCATGAACTTCGTCCTCTCCGAGCACAGGTCGGGAACATCTTTCAGAACTTCAACCTCGTTCCAAATGTCAGCGCGTTGACCAACGTCCTCACCGGAGGACTGTTCCGCTCCGGGCCCGTCAATCGAATCGGCTTGTTCCCTGCTCGCCAGCGTCGACGAGCGCTCGAGTTGCTGGAGTGGGTGGGGCTCCAAGACAAAGCAAAGCAGCAGACCCGGACCTTGAGCGGCGGCGAGCAACAGCGGGTTGCCATTGCGCGTGCGCTCATGCAGGAGCCGAAGTTGATCCTTGCAGACGAACCGGTGGCTTCATTGGACCCGCGCCTGGCTGGTTCGATTCTCAGTCTCCTGCGCCGAATCGCTTCCGAACACCACACACCTGTGATTGTGAGTCTTCACGTCGTCGACTTGGCTCACAGGTATTCGGATCGAGTCATTGGTTTGAGTGCCGGTCGCATCGTGCATCAAGGTCCATCGGCATCTCTCGACGAGGGAGTTGTGAAGTCGATTTATGGAACGGAAGGAGAATTCGGCGATGAAACAACTCGATGAGCGCGAAACTGCCAGTGAAGTCACCTCAACGAGACTCGACAGATCGACCAAGTTGAATCAGGAAGAGATCGAACGACTCTCGCGCTCTCTTCGCATTCCCGGCTCCCGGGGAATCGGGATACTCGGAATTCTGTTCGTCGCAGTCATCTGGAGCCTTGTCGGTGCGGATGTGAGCGTCGAACGCTTCGTCACCGGGATCCCCCGAATGGGCAATTTCCTGTCCAGATTGTGGCCACCTGATTTCGAGAAGATCGGATTGATCGTGCAACTTCTCGTCGAGACGTTGCAGATGGCGATCATTGGAACTCTCATCGGCTCGGTCCTCTCACTGTTCCTGAGCTTTGCCGCAGCCAGCAACATCGCGCCGCGCTGGCTCTATTCGAGTTCGCGAATGTTCCTCAATGCGCTTCGATCGATTCCGGATCTGATCTTCGCATTGATGTTCGTGTCAGCAGTCGGACTGGGCCCATTTGCTGGAATCATGGCTCTCGTTCTCGGATCGATCGGATCCATCGCCAAGGTCTACGCCGAAGCAATGGAGTCCGTCGATACAGGACCCTTACGGGCACTCGAATCTGCGGGGGCCTCCCGAAGGCAGGTCATCACCTACGGAATTCTTCCCCAAGCTGCGCCTCTCCTGACGGGTTACTCATTGCTCCTGTTCGAAGGAAATGTTCGAGGAGCAACAATCCTCGGCATCGTCGGAGCCGGAGGAATCGGAATGGAACTGACGACTGCGATGCGCCTGTACGACTACGGGCACTTGTTGGCGATCATCTTCAGCATCATCGTTCTCGTCACCGTCATCGATCGCATATCAGCTCTCATCCGAAGGAAGATCCAATGACTCACAACGAAGGCGCTGACAATCAGATGCGATCGGTCCGCTCGCCTTTGGCGAATCTCCGAGACCTTGGTGGACTACCGGTCGCGACCGGGATCATCAAACCCACGGTTCTGTTCAGAAGCGACGATCTGACCTTGTCCCCCATCGAGGAACTGCACGAACTTGTGAACCTGGGGCTGAACATCGTTCTGGATCTCAGATCACCTTCCGAACAGGTCTTGCGTCCCCACATGGACCTCGTCGGTCTGGGAGTTTCACTTCACTCCTTGTCATTCATCGAAGATGCGATTGATCCTGAAACCGCAGCTGCACGAATGACCGAGATCGCAACTCCGTCGGATCTTGGTCGTTGGTATGCCCAGATGGCCGAAGATGCTGCCGCAATCATCGTACGCGGTCTCGACATCATCGTCGGATCGGAGGGTTCGACTCTGTTTCACTGCGCCGCTGGTAAGGATCGAACGGGCGTGTTTTCAGCTGCGATCCTGTCGGTGCTCGAAGCCGAAGAGGATGTCATCATCGAGGACTACGCGCAGACAGATCTCGTCATCCAACAGGTACTGTCTCGCCTCTCTCCGGTGAGTCTTGATGATTCCGACTCAGATCGTCCTCAGTGGGATCCCGCCATGTTCAGCAGCGACAGTCCATTGCTGCGCGCCCAAGCAGACACAGCTCGTGCGATGCTCAGTGAACTCTCGTCACGACACGGGGGTATGTCCAATCTGCTGCACAATGCCGGCATGGCGCCCCACATGCGAGAACGCCTCGAGGCGAAGTTGGTTCTCTGATCTCCGGGTTGCTGTGGCCGGTACTGCGAGGAATGCCGTCTTCGTCGACGAGTTCTCGCAAATTGCTCAGAGAAAGAGTTCAGCGATCTGCACCGCGTTGAGTGCGGCGCCCTTGCGAAGGTTGTCGTTGCTCACGAACATCGCAAGGCCTCGGTTCGAATCGAGAGACAAGTCCTGACGGATGCGTCCGACATAACTCGGATCGGCTCCCGCTGCCTCGAGCGGAGTCGGAACATCCGAGACGACGACTCCGGGTGCTGCTGACAGCAATTCGATTGCCCGCTCGACACTGATCGGTCGAGAAAATTCGGCATTGATGCTCAGCGAGTGTCCCGTGTAGACGGGAACACGCACGCACGTACCCGAGACGAGAAGGTTCGGGATCGCAAGAATCTTGCGACTCTCGTTGCGCAACTTCTGCTCTTCATCGGTTTCGAACGAGCCATCGTCCGTGTACTTGCCCGCATAGGGAAGAACGTTGAACGCAATGGGCTTCGCGAATTTCGATGCTGCTGGGTATGCAACTGCACGACCGTCATACGTGAGATCCTTGGCCCGATCGCCGACTTCACGAATCTGCTTGTCGAGCTCGTCCACACCGGCGAGACCTGCACCCGACACTGCTTGATACGTGCTGACGACTAATCGAATCAGACCCGCCTCGTCGTGCAACACCTTGAGGACGGGCATCGCCGCCATGGTTGTGCAATTCGGATTGGCAATGATGCTCTTGCGGGCATTGGCGATCTCCCCCGGATTGACCTCACTGACGATCAGCGGGACATCTGGGTCCATGCGCCATGCCGAAGAATTGTCGATCACGGTCACGCCGGCAGCAGCAAAACGAGGAGCGAGTTCGCGCGACGAGGTGGCACCTGATGAAAAGAGCGCTATGTCGAGACCGCTCGGATCGGCCGTAGCCGCATCCTCGACGGTGATCGGCTGTCCCTTGTAGGGAAGAAAGGTTCCTGCCGAGCGCGACGATGCGAAATAGCGAATCTCCTCGATCGGGAATTTCCGCTCTTCGAGTAGCGCCCGCATCACTCCACCGACTTGACCTGTTGCTCCGACCACTCCTACTCGCATGGTGGACAGGCTAACCGGGGCTTCAGTCGCCTCGACGAGCGATTAACCACCAGTGACTCGGTGCAATTCCTTCGAACACTCGGATCGGAACTCCGGGAACCTCGACTTGACGACGAGCGTGACGCACCCAGATCGCCGCGTCTTCGACGGTGATGCGGTTGCGACGCAGGTGTTCGAGCACCGCTTTCGGCGACAAGCGATTCGCCTGCCAGCCGAGACGAGTCGACCAACGCTTGCTCACGAGCCATGGACCGACCACCGGCAATCTCCACAGCAAGCGCATGATCACGCCGGCCGGATAGAGCACGACATCTGCCGGAATCCACGTTCGGAAGTTGAGAATCACCCAGCCGCCCGGCTTGAGCACGCGGAATGCTTCCGTCGTCAAATTCAGTGCGTCGCTCGTATCGCAATGCTGCAGTGTGATGTAACTGAAGGTGATGTCCGCTGCATGTTCCGCGATGTGCATCGTGCGACCGTCGTGAGTGTGGACGGTGCTCAATCGTTCGGGGCGCCCGAACTTTGCAACTGTCTCACGGCACCTCTCGAGGAATGCCGCGTCGAGATCGCAGGCGATGACAGACCCGAATCGGTGAGTGAAACTCGCCGTCATACGACCGATACCCGATCCGATTTCGACGAGTACTCGAGATTGATTCTCGGCGCCGCCGAAACCGAACTGCTCCAAGTAGGCGCCGACTTCTTGTTCACCAGTGTCGACGAACTCGGCAAGCGTCAGATGGCGGCTGCGCTTGTTGTTGAACACCCATCCGGTCTCGCGAACCACGCTGTCGCTGTCACTGCGAGCCTCGGCACGACGCCCAGCCGACCGCCACGGAACTTGTGGTCGAGGTCGCGAAGGCGCCACCGACTACTTCCTTTCGGGCAGTGGGGCGCTGTAGGCCTGACCGCTGTTGAGACCGAATGCTTCGTGGAGTGAGCGAGCAGCCCGCTCGAGATCATCGGCAGCAATGACGACTGAAATTCGAATCGTCGATGTCGAGATCATTTCGATGTTGACGCCGTTGTCTGCCAAGACGCGGAACATCTTGGCTGCGATACCCGGACTCGTCTTCATTCCGGCACCGACGAGCGAGACCTTGGCAATCTTGTCGTCGTGGCCGATGCCAGCTGCGCCGATTTCCTTGCCGACTGCTTCGACGATGGTCCCTGCAACCTTCATGTCTGCCTTGGGC
>JBJTGN010000213.1:0-1753 GCA_046093905.1 Actinomycetota bacterium | reverse complement strand
AACACATACCCAACCCAAGCACGAGCGAGATGATCGCAACCACAGACACGAACAAGAGCGACGACCAGCCGCCCATCGACTCCTTGGGTCTCTGCCCGCCAATATCGGCAACTTCTGTCGCTTCAACATCTTCAAGAGCCGGTTCGTTGCGCTGAACCGTTTCAGTTGGCTTGGCAGTCTCCGCAGTCGGAGCCCCAGCAGCCACCTGAGCAGTCACTAACAACTCTTCATTGCCGCTTAGCGAAGCCTCGCCCTTCACTTCGGCCAGATCATGACCGGTCTCGTCCAAGCTTGAATTCGCGGGCAAAACAGGCTTTGAGGTCCTTCGTGCCTTGCCAATCCTCAGAACAGTGATTCGGCCACCCTCCTCCTTCTCGACAATCGCAGGTTCCAATACCTCCACGTCGCCAGTCGGGTCGCCCACGATGTCGAAGGCGTCGACTCGCGTGACATCAAAGAGCCTCTCAACTCCCAATTCTCTCAGATATTCCGTCAAACGGGCAGTGACCAGTTCCAGGTTCCCGCCAGAGCGAATACTCTCGTCGAGCGCAAGAAGATGTGACACGTGCGTTCGTCTTGTCTTAGCGGCATAGTTAATCTGTTTGCGAAGGCCGTCGAATGCGTCGGCAGAACGCGCAGTCCCAGGATCCCTAACGATGAGAGCAGCGTCGATTCTCTCCAACAACGCTTGAATCTCTACGATTCGCTCTCTGTCAAAGCGGGCCATAAATGTCCTTCCCAGTTTCGTTTCAGGTATATGAACTTACAGAACCACGGAACTGCTTGACAAATCCCAAAAGCTTGTCGACGTGGGGCTTCAGCTCGGCGTCATTGCACCGCGAATGGAGAGGACCGAGGCTGGCTTGCACCCCGTCGGCCCAGCTCACTATCCCTTGAGCTGACTGACGTAGGCCCTCCCTGTTGGGAAACCATCGTTGACTCTCGCGCAATACCGACTGAACGTCAGTCTCGACCCGGATCGCCATGTTCCAGTAACCGCGATAGTACAGAAACGTCAGCGCATTCAGCGCGGACTGCACAAAGCCTTTCACTAGATCGTGATGCTCCTCATTCTGCCAAGGAAGCGCCTCGCGAGATCTCGTGAGATTATGAGCCTCCATAATCCAATTCGCGAATTCATCTTTGGGGACTTGGTTTTCGTCAGTAAACACATCCCTCAGATGCCAGACCATGAATGCCAACAGCGAAACCCTCTCAATTGTGTTGCACCGCAGACCATTATCAATTAGCCCATACGCGAAGTTCACTGGCTTATTCTCAACATCATCAGAGACAAACATTTGATTCAGAGTTTGAACCATCTCATTCAACTTCGCGCTCAGCCACGGTCGCGTCGATAGTTCGCCGCGATTTTCTGCTTCGACGAGAGCTATTGAATAAGCGTCGAAGCTTTCCGCGTGAGAGCTTAAGAGTCGGGCAGAAGGAGTTTGCCCGTGCGCACTCGCCCTAATCGTGTCGCTGACCTTGCGCTTGTTGTCGTCGGTATCAACCAAAAAGAGACCGAGGTCAAAAAACTCTTCTTCGTTGATACCAGATTGTTTTAGCAGCTCGTAGAAGGAGTCAATCACCTGACGAGGCATTGGTGTATTCGTACCGCCGACGTTCTTCTCAGAGACTCGAGACCAGAGACTGACAGCCATGCGACTCGCTCCGAGTCGCTCCCGGGGCGTCCGGGCACCGAGAACGAAGTGGGCGAGGTGTTCCACTGCCAACTCTGGCGATTCTGCTGATG
>JBJTGN010000212.1:0-4434 GCA_046093905.1 Actinomycetota bacterium | reverse complement strand
GTCTCAACTTGGGAAGCCGATCCTTGATGGCAGCCAGCCGGTCACCGAGGCTGGAATGGAAGACGATCGCCTCGCAGTCGGCATTGTCGAGGAGGTACCAGAGTTCGTCGTCGAGATAGCGATAGTTCACATTCACTGGCGTCACCCGGGACTTGAATGCCGCGTACTGAGTGATCAGATACTCGGGGCAGTTGTACATGAACATGCCCACCTTGGAGCCAGCACCCAGACCCGCCGCGGCATAGGCGCCGGCGAGCCGCGAGGAGATTTCGTCGAACTCGAACCAGCTGAATTCCCTGTCGCCGCAAGCGATCGCCACGGCATCGGGCATCGCATCGGCATGGGCCTCGAAAATGTCAGCAAACGTCAGCACCATGTCCCCCATCAACTGTCAGAACCCCACTTTAAGGATAGTTCGAGTGCGGATCGCGATGATCACCGAGCCAATAATGGGTGCATGACCGCTCTCGATCCCCGTCCAGCTCGCTCTCCTGGGATCACCTACCAGGAACTTCTCGACACCGATACTCATCCTGTGCCGACGGTGCTCCGGCTCGAAAGTCCGCGCGATCTCGGCGACGTCGACGTCTCGATCGATCGATACATCTCACGTAAATGGCACGAGGCAGAGAAGGCGAAACTCTGGATGAAAGTCTGGCAATTCGCCTGCCGCGAAGAACAGATTCCGCAGCCGGGCGACCACGTCGTCTACGACATCTCGAACCTTTCCTTCATCGTCGTGCGACAGCACGACGGTTCGATCAAGGCCTTCCCCAACGCCTGTTTGCACCGCGGCCGACAGCTCAAGGACTTCGACGGGCATTGCTCCGAACTGCGCTGCTCCTTCCACGGCTTCGCGTGGGCATTGGACGGATCACTCGCCGACGTTCCGGCCAGGTGGGATTTCCCTCATGTGGAGGCGCGGCGCGAGAACGACTTCTCCCTTACCGAATGCAGGGTTGGTACGTGGGCCGGGTTCGTGTTCATCAATCCCGATCCGAACGCGGAATCCTTCGACGACTTCATCAGCGGCATCGATGATCACTTTGCGATCTGGGATCTTGCCGACCGCTTCATCGAAGCCCATGTCACGAAGGTCATCGCCGCGAATTGGAAGATCGCCCAAGAAGCGTTCTGCGAGGCATACCACGTGAACGCCACGCACCCGCAGATCCTCTACTACCTGGGCGATACCAATTCCCAGGTCGACATATGGGACAACTTCTCGCGAGTGATCACGCCGGCTCTGACACCGAGTCCCCTGCTGTGGTACGACGTCTCCGAGCAACAAATGATGGACACCATGTTGGACGTGCGCGTCGATCAGATCAGTCCGGTGGCCGTTCCCGAAGGTGTCTCGGCGCGCGCCGTCGGTGCCGAGGCCGCCCGCAATCGGTGGAGGCGCGTCGTGGGCGACCGGGTCGATGCGATGAGCGACGCCGAACTGATGGACAGCATCGACTACACAGTGTTCCCCAACTTCCATCCATGGGGCGCGTTCAACCGCATCGTGTACCGGTTCCGTCCCAACGGTGACGACCACCGATCATCGATCATGGAAGTCATGTTCCTGTCGCCTTTCGCCGGCGACCGACCCGCCCCCGCCGAACGTCGCGATCTCGGCGTCGACGAGCCATGGACAAATGCTCCCGAGCTCGGAATGCTCGCCAAAGTTTTCGACCAGGACGTATTCAACATGTCCAAAGTGCAACGCGGTCTGGAGACCACCTTCAAACCGGGGATCACGCTCGGCAATTACCAGGAATCCAAAGTGCGCTGGCTGCACAGCAAGCTCGACGAATGCATGAGGAGTGCCGACTGATGCGCGGTCTAGTCCATCCATTCAGCAAAGCCCTGTACGAGCTCGACGACGACGGGACGATTCGCGTCACGAAGGACGGCGTGTCGGGCACGTTCTCCCTCTACGGACGTCATCTCGCTGGTGAACTTCGTGAATGCGACCCGCAGATGTGCGGGTGGGTCGGCGGTCCCCAGGTCGCCAATCATCGCTTCTCCGGGCCGACGGGCGAACACTGACGGTGCTGCGCGTTCTCGTCGTCGTCGGAGGACATCCCTTCCTCGAGGACGCGTTCTTCGCGACCTTCGACGCGCTGGACGGGATCGAGTGGACATCCGATACTCGACCGACCCGCGGACACGATGTCGTCGTCTTCTACGACATGCCCGGATACGCCTTTCGACGCGGCGAGCCGCCGGTCCGCTACCACGATCCCTCTGCCGAGGACCAACGCATTCTCGCTGAACTCCAAGCCGAGGGAATCGGCCTCGTCTTCCTGCATCACGCGATTGCCGGCTGGCCGACCTGGCCCGAATACGGAGAGCTCATCGGCGGCCGATTCCTCTATCAACCAGCCGACGTGCGCGGCCATCGCCTCCCGGATTCTGGGTACCGCTTCGACGTCACCCATGAGGTGAGTGTCGTGGCACCCTCCCATCCCGTGTGTGCTGGTCTACCGGACCGCTTCCAGATCACCGACGAGCTCTATTGCTTCCCGGTCTTCGAAGACTCAGTGGTGCCGTTGATGCGCACCAACTTCCCCGTCGAGGACTCTTCGAACTTCTTCTCGGCCGATCTCGCCATCCGCAACCGTCGAGATCGACGCGATGGTTGGGCCCATCCCGCCGGCAGCGATCTCGTCGCTTGGGCGAAGTCCGCGGGCGAGTCGGCAGTCGTCTACCTCCAGTTCGGCGACGGACCCGCGACCTACGCAGATCCCATTTATCGAGTGATTCTCGGTAATGCCATCACCTGGGTCGCCTCCCCTGAGGCGCGCGAGTGGGTCAAGTCCAAGAGTTCCAGCGGATGAACTTCTCGGCAGGCACCCGCTTTGCGATCTTGAAGTCCGTCCCGATGGTGTACGCAACGGGGAACAGACCGGCCTGGGTGTACTGGTCGAAGGGAATTCCGAGCAGGTCAGCGGCTTCGCGTTCGTTGGGCAGATGCAGAGTTGTCCACGCCGAACCGAGTCCCCGTTCGCGCAAGGCCAACATGAAACTCCAGACGGCGGGCAGCAGCGAACCCCAAGCTGATGCTTGACCGAACGTCGGCGTCCCGGTGTCCAGTCGGCCAGCGTTCAATGGGTTGAGCATCACCGGCACACGATCGAGGATGTCGGCGAGGTATGTCGCCGAATCGACGATGCGTTGCCCCTGGTCGTCGCGTTGGGGACGATTCGGGTCGTTGACGTACGGATAGAAGTTTGCACGGTACATGTCGGCGAGAGCCTTCTTCTTCACCGGGTCGTCGACGAAGAGCCATCTCCATCCCTGCAGGTTCGATCCCGTCGGTGCCTGGTGGGCAATCTCGATGCATTCCGTCAACACGTCGCGAGGCACCGGTCGCTCCAGATCGAGTCGCTTGCGCACCGACCGCGTCGTCGTCAGAACCTCATCGGCCGACAAACCGAGTCTTGCCGTCATCATGAACCTCCCTCATCCTGGCGAGCAGCGATCCACTCGTTGCTCGCCCGGAACATCTTTGTCCCGTCGTAGCCGATCCGCTGGGTCGGAGTCACCTTGAGAACCACTCTCCTCGGCGAATCGAGGAACTCGACGAAGGCATCGGCGCGCGGTCCCTTGCCTCCCATCAGAGCCTCGGCGAAATCGGGGTAGAACCAATCCATCACCGATCGATCGTCGAGCACCTCACAGGTTCCCTTCCACGTCACCGTCTTGTTCTTGGGAAGCGGCGAGCCGGTCGACGTCACGACGATGCACACCCGGGGATCCCTGCGTACGGCAGCGATGCGCGCCCGCTGGACAGATGCCGTCAACCAGAAGAAACCGTCCCGCCAAATGAAGGACATGATCACTCCCACCGGCCACCCTTCTTTGTTGGACCAGATGAACGTGCACTCGTTGTGCTTGGTCAACAATTCGTGTTCCACGTCCTCGCCGAGCCCGTAGATGGTGACGTCTTCGTAGTTCTCGGGATGGTCGGTCATGTCTTCCTCCTGGTCGCGGACTCGTCGGTTCCTCGCAGGTCCGTACGCTCACGGGGAGCGAACTGGCCCGTACTGCAGGTGATGCCGCCGTCGACTGGGACGACGGCACCTGTCATGAAACTCGCTGCTGAAGAGGCGAGGAACTCGATCACTGCTGCCACCTCGTCGGCCTTGGCCCATCGCTGTAGCGGAATCACTCGCCGAATTGCCTCATAGGCGGCCGGCATCGCGGCCAGTCCCTCGGTCATCGAGGTCTCCGTCGGTCCGGGACACACGACGTTGACGGTGATGTCGTCGGCTGCGAGATCGAGCGCAGCCGCCTTGGCCAGGTTGATCACCGCCGCTTTCGAGGTGTTGTACGGCCACATACCGGGATCGGCATTGATGCCGGTGGTAGACGCGGTGACGACGATGCTGCCTCCGCCAGTTCGGCGTCGCGCGGGCACGCTCGCTCGCAGGCGCAGGAGCA
>JBJTGN010000211.1:0-3051 GCA_046093905.1 Actinomycetota bacterium | reverse complement strand
GTCACCAACAACTCTGTCGACCACATCTGAATAGGGGTGGGCGAGAAGATATCCAGCCTGTGGATTGATGTCAATGGTGGTAAGGCTTCCGCGACCATTTCTCAAGAGCGCCGCGGCGATGACCAAGGAACCGAGCCCCTTGTCCGTGCCCGTTTCGACCACATGGCCAGGCTTCATGGCTCGCACGAGCGCATACCAGCCTACGCGCCTACCAAACCTAACTTCGGTGTCCGCCAGTCCGCGACGCACCGAAGTGCGAGTTGCAGTTTCGACATGCTTGCGGAGCGCCTGATCCTGCAGGAGTTCGTCCATGAATCCCCGACACTCATGAGGAGGCGCACTTGTAACCAGCGAGACCCACCAGGCTAAGTGGGCGACATTGCGGTCTTCAAGGTGGTAAGTAAAATTATGGTGTTCTTTGCTAAGGGCAAGCCACCGAGTTGTCAGGGCAATCTGGGATCTCATGTGACGCCCTGCCGCCGCTGCTCTCTGCGGAACCGCCGCCAAGCGAGCGGCCCGACTGGCCGCAACCCATGCGCGGATTGTCATGACGATTCCTCTCCACGATCAATGACAACCAAAGGCAAACATGCGCAACCGCGCACCTTGAAGCTAGTTTTACGACCCCCGTCTTCTCCGACACTACCCGCGATCGAGGCGCTTGACTCAATCACCGGGGCGTGTGCCCTGTCGCAACCTCTGCCATTTCTATCCGTGTCAATGCACAGGCTAGCCAGACCGAGAGCGACTGGCGCATTCGTGTCATGAATAGGTGAGTACGTTCCCGGCATCCAGCAATCTCGCACGTCGTGCCACTGGGACGGGACTAGTGAATGTGAACGATGTTGGAGGGAGCTGTCTCGTGCGAATTCGGTGTAGTCCTCTGAGGGCGGATCTGCACCGGACGGGCATTATCCTGCTTTTTGAAAGGACGACCTCAATACGGATGTCATCACCGTCGCGACACTTTCAAGGGAAGGCGGTGCGGCGCACGCGCCATTCCTCGGTGGGAAATTCGGCTCCATGGAGCCGCACCCGGGCCTGTTGCCCAGCAGCCTCGGCAACGATGACAGCCAGCGAAGGCATGGCGCTGGGATTCCTGGCGCAGTAGCGGGCCAGCCGTGCTGCGAGGTGGCGATCCTCTCGCCGGGCTTGGCGTCCGTAGGTCGCTCGGTCGGAGTTCGATCGGCCGTAGATGATGCTGATCGGTTCGCCGAACTCCTCAACGAATCGAGTGCCCGGAGATGCAGCGACGGCCATCTCGATCCTCATCGGTCCGTGCTTGGTGGGCCATCCGTCGCGGAGGTCGATGAAGTTCCTCAAGGGGCACACTGAGCCGCTCATCTGCATGTATGTGGGTTGCTTCAACTGGTCCGAAATCCACTCCAGCAGCGGTAGTCGCGTCGGACCATCTAACTGAAAGCTGGTCCAGCTCTCCAGGGGGGCTCCCGGATCCCCGGCCCAGAGGCGGTCCGGATCCTCGTGGCGCATGGCCCACGGACCGAAATAGACGGTGTCGGACCTCAGAGGCCAATTGCCCTCGGTGTCGACGAGGCGCTCGATGCCGCGAACCCGAACCTCGTCGTCGTAGGCCAGCCAGTAGACCCAGTCGCTGGGTTGTGCTCCGGTGGCTTCGAGGTGGCTCACCCAGAAGGCCTGATGCTGCATGGTCGGGAGTTCGCGACCCGTGCACAGAATCTCGACAGTGGGGTACTGCCGGCGGAAGGCCTCGGCGACCCGCATGTCGTCGGAGTCTGGCGCCGAGGTGATGCTCAGAACCACACGGTCGAAGTGAGGTAGGGCTCGCGCGATGGAGGTCAAGCACCTCTCAAAACGCACGCCTCCGCGCCAGGACATGCAGACCAGGATCGGCCTGGTCATGCCAGCACCTGCTCGTACAAGGCGACGTACTGGGGAACGACGGCATGGGGCGACCAGAGGTCGACGGCCCTTTCCCGGGCCCGCGGGCCCCGAGTGTCGTCCACGCGGGCATCGTCCAGTGCCTCGAGCAGCCCTGCTGCAAGAGCGTCGACCTCAAATGGGGGGCAGAGCACACCTGTCTCTTCGGTGACAATGTCCGGCAGGCCGCCGATCCGGAAGGCCACGACGGTTACGCCGCAGGTTTGGGCCTCCATCGCGGTGAGAGGCATGTTGTCCTCACGACTGGGAGCCGCCAGGACGTCAGCAGCGCTGTAAGCCGTACGCAGAGCGTCATCGCCGTTGAGGTGTCCGAGCCAATGAATCTGGATGTTGGCGGGGGGCCGGTAGGTCGCTGACCTGGGTCCGGCAATGGCCAGACCGAGACCGGGATGGGCCTCGGCGAGCGCGGGGAGTGCTTGCTCGAGAAGGTCGAATCCCTTCCTCTGGTCAGCGATCCCTGCGCTGGCGAGGAAGAGGACGAGGGGCGCCTGCTGGGGGAGGTGAAGCTGCTGCCGGGCCTGCTCCTTGCTCATCGGCGAGAAGGCGCCCGTATCGACCACGTGGGGAATGCGGGTGATGGGCCAGTCGCCCATGAGGGTGCTTGCCTGCGTCGCCTGCTCGAGCCAGGAGCTGGCGGGCACCATGTGGATGGCGGTACCACCGGGTGGCCAGTGGTGCTGCTTGCGCTCGTAGGTCCAGCGATCGAGGTCGAGACCCCGCTCGTCGTCGGGACGGTTCTGCCTGGTGTAGCCGGTGCGCCATCGAGCGCTGCTGGCGTCGGTTCCGTAGTGCTCGGTGCCGGAGAAGGGCCACATGTCGTACATGGACCACACGATCGGCTTGGTGATCCGGCCGAGCTCCTCGACGCTCAGGAAGCCGTCCGTGACCCAGTGCAGGTTCACAACGTCAGCGCCGCTGTGGTTGATCTGGTCTGCTGTGATGCTGGCGAAGCGAGCCTGAGAACGCCAGGTCTGGGTGGGTGACCTCTGGAGGTGCCAGAGCTGCCGGTCGAGGGTGCGGGCGGCACTGAACCGTGGGCCGTGGCCCATGGTCAGGTGGGAGTCGATGCCCTGCTGCTGCATGGCGCGGTTGAGGGCGCTGGCGGCGCGTGCGGCGCCACCGTTGGTGGCG
>JBJTGN010000210.1:0-7834 GCA_046093905.1 Actinomycetota bacterium | reverse complement strand
TCGAAGTGCAACCCATCGGGCCGCACTCGTCGTCGGCCTTCTTGCTGCGGCGGTCGGTGCAGCCACGGCAGCGGTGCAATTGCGACACGGCATCATTCCACTTCTCGACACGGTGACCTACTGGAGTGGAGCCGAATCCGTGGCCTCGGGACATCCGCTGCGCACGACTCTTGCACCATCGTTCTCCAACTTCGATGCGGTCGAATTTCTCGATCGCGGCGGCTCGATTCCGTTTGTCGACTTCCCGATTGCTTACCCGCTGATCGCGGGTTCTGCTGGTGTCCTGATCGGCACCCGCGCGGCCATGCATCTGCTCACTGTTTTCGCATCCGCGGTCACAGCGTGGGCGATTGTGCGCGGAGCCTTTTCCTCCACAACGTTGCAGATGCATCAGTCGTCCCGCTCTTCGTGCCGATTGCTCCTTCTCGGCGCTTTCTCGTGTCTCGTTCCGTTCCTGCCGGCCATGCGACTCGTGACTCAGGGAACGCTGTCCGAACCACTGTTCATCGCATCGACGCTGCTCCTCGTTGGTTCCCTTGCCCGCTACCGAAATGGCGGACGATGGAGCCCCGTCGTCGTTCTCGTCGTCACGAGTTCCCTCCTGAGATTCCTCGGGGCCCCTCTTGCTGTGTTGGCAGGGTGGGAACACCACCGGCGTACGGGTCGCGCTCGCCACTCAGTTGTGTGGTCGATTGCCATGATGATTCCAGCCGCGATCAACATCGGTGCTGCGTCAGCGGCGGGAGGAGGCCACAGTGCCGGTTGGCGCGGACTCGACCGCATGGACGTCGATGTCTTCGTTCGCTCAGTCGGGGGCTGGTTCGATGCAATTCAAGGCGACATCCGCCGCACATACTTCACAGCCGACGGCCCCTCATGGTGGTCGTGGCCACTCACGATCACCATCTTCGTGATCATGGCTCTTGCTGTGAACGCCGTTGTTCGACGCCAACGTTGCTTCACCGATACTGCCGACATTGCCTTGACTGCTGCCGCAATTCTGACCGCAGGACTCCTCGCAGGAATTCTCGGATTCGACGCTCTGGTGATCGCCGACAATCGTCTGATGTTGCCGGTTGGAGTCCTCGTTCTCTGTGCCCTTGTCTGGACCGGCCTCGAACGACTCGACTTCCACCTTCCTTCGTTCACGAAGTCGTCCCAGCAAGGCAAAGCACCCAAAGTGAGGAGATCTCACACGATGGGCATCGGCGTCTTCACTTGCCTCCTCGTCATCTGGGGAATTGCAGCCGTGCGACCGTGGAATGCTCTCGAGCGGTACAGCGACATCGAGCGCCCGCTTGCCCTGTCTCGAAGTGTGCTGGACCTCGATGTTGCTGTCGTCATCTCCAACGATGCCGATGGTGTCCACTGGGATACCGGCGTTCCAGCCGCCTACACACCGATGCCAGTGAAACCGCTCACCGGCGAAGTCGTCGACGATGCCGAGATCTACCTGCGCATCCCCTGTCCCCTCCTCATTGCTCGGGGAGCGATCGTGATCAGCAACGACGCCACATTCTCGACAGTCGACCGCGACGCTCTCGACGACCTGACCGACAGCGGCGCCTTGCGCAAAGTCACGCAGGATCGGGCGACGATGTACCTGCCGACGAATCGCGCCTGCGACGAATAACGGCTCCGATCACACCAGCTGCGATGACCACTGCCAAGGGGTCGGTCATCGTGCGAAACCGAGCCTGTTCGCCCAGTTCTGCAATTGCACCAATGAGCACGGTGAACACCACCGTCGACGATCCGATCAGGTACACCTGCGCGGATGAACTCAGCGGGCGACGGCGAATGACCCCCAGCATCGACCACAGACCTGCGATCGCAACCAACCCGTACAGCGGGATCAAGATCAGCCCGAAGTCGACCGGAGCCGTCAATTGGCCGTAGATCGGCGTGCCCCATCCGCGCGTCGACAGCACACCGCGATAGTCGATTCGCGCCAATGAGTAGATCTGATCCAGACCTCTCATCACAGCCGACGAACTCTCGGCTGGTGTGATCGCTACCGAGGCTGTCGAACGCAGCGACCACAATCGACCTTCGAGCCAAACATCGGGATGCTCCTTGATGACGGCCCAAGCATCTCGACCAGCCTGTTCGAAGATCGGCAGGTAGCACTCGTAGTTAAAATTCGGACTCCATTGGTCAGTCGTACGCATCGGTTCGCTCAGAGCCCGATGCGACCGTGATGGTTCACACGGTTCGACCACGTCTTCGTAGAGTTCGTACTTTCCAAACGGCCCGATCATGGCGATATCCGAGACTTCACCTCGCTCCCGCATCGACTTCAGATCCTTCAGGTCGAGAACCGGGACAACGGCACGTTGAAGATTCATCCCGAACCAGCTCGAGAGGTTTGCCTGACCGAAAAGCATCTGGTTCTTCAACATCCACCCGCCCATCACGATCACAGGAATCAACACGGTCACAAGGACCGTGCGGCGAGTGATGTGCGACCGGAGGAACCACAGGGCAGATCCCACAACGATCAACGCCCAGATCGGGTGATACAGGCTGCGAGTCATCGAGACGACGGTGACGAGGACGGAAAGCAGGATCAGTCGTCGATGGACACGATGTTCGCTTCCTCCGAGCCCCGATACAACGGCGAGCACGGTGACGAGCAGTGCCGCAACCGGCAACTCGTACGTCGGCTCGAACGCTCCCTTGAGTGCCTCAGGATGAATGGTTGCAGCAAGTGCCACGATCACGCTGGTGCGTCGAGAGAGGCCGAGGTTTCGCGCAAGTACTGCCGATGACGCAACCGCCAGCACACCGAACGCGAACATCACGGACTGCAGCGTGATCGCATCGCCGAATGGCGATATCCACGCCGACACCCCCAGGATCAGATTCCACAACGGGGGCTGAATGTGCAGGTACCACACACTGGAGAACGGATCGCTCGACAGGACATCCCACGGGATGAGCTGCCAGCCGAAATCGAGATAGCGCGTGTCGAACCGCTGACCGGTCGCAACGAGGGCGAGATACACGACAACCCAGCCGAATACCGCGCCGACGACCACCGAATGTCGGCACCGCCGAACCGTGCTCTCGAGACCGGACCGATCGAGAGACTTCATGGTTCGACTCTCATTGCTTGCCGCAGCGCCCGATCGATCCATTCGACGAGTTCAGGTGCGTATGCGAGATCGATGTGGGCTCCATCGGGGCGCATCTTGGACTCGAACTGACCACCAGGATGGGCTCGTACTGCAGCAGCGAAATCGACGAACTCGACTCGTGAGTCCTGCGCGGCAAACTGCTCGATGAGTTCGTTGTACCGACGTGTCCTGTCTGGATCTGCTTCATCGAAGGGTGGTGTTCCCGTCTGACCTGCGACGTAACGAGGGTCGATATCGGGTGAAGAGAACCACAGGATCCGCGCATCCTCGACATCGATGCCGTCGACGAAGGAAGCGAACTGATCGAGCAGCCACTCGTCGTAGCGAGGTTCACCGATGTGACTCCATGTTCTCGAGCCACCGATCATGCGATTGGAGAGATCTGCAGCGCCGCCAACGATGACGATCACATTCGGTCGGAACTTCGCTGCGATCTTGGGGAGACTGGCACGCCATTGACTGCAACCAGGTCGAGCGTCTTGTTCGATTCCGAGATACTCGATCGGCGTGTTCTCCCCGATTCCACAACCAACGCCTGGGCTCGGCACGACCTGCACTCCACGATCCACTTCCCATTCGTCGAGACCGGAGGCGAGAACCCAACTCTGCGAATCTCCCACCAACATCACCCGCGCGGGCAATTCCGAATCGACGGTCGATCGCTGTGGGGCATCGGGGCCGAGATCGGGCAGATCAGCGAGAGCCTGGTTCTGGAGCGCGAGAGCCTCGGCATCGAGTTGGCTGAGCACATCATCTGCTGACGCCCGTCTGTCGATTCCGACGACGACAACGGCCGCCCCGACGACTGCCAACACTGCGAGCCAGATGAACAATCGTGCACCGGTCCACATGCGTCGCAGGCGTACAGGATTCTCCACGAGGTAGTAGATGAGAGCGACCACGATCATCGTGCTGCCGGCCTTGGCGACGAACATCCAGAAGTGATCGACTGTGACCAGGTTCGTTCCAGGAACCCTCAATCGAGGCAGATTCGGATCGACACGCCACGAGTCCCAGAGAAGGAACATGGGCCAATGGACGAGATAGGTCGTGTACGTGACGTGACCGAGCCAAGCAATCGGACGCCACGACAGGAAGCGACACACACCTGAGCCCGCGACTGCGAATGCGATGAGGACGAGCGTGATGAGGCCGTTGACGAGTACGGCCCACGGGAAGAACAGATGACCCCATTCGTTCTGCCAACCCACGGTGAACCACACGATGTACGCAAGAACGAGGATCGGCCAAGAGAGGATCGTCGCAACTCGACTGCGCAGGAAGTGCGTGATCGCTGGAACGCGTGGCCACACCATCCACAGCACTCCAAAGGCCGCCCCCAACAAGAACTCTCCGACGCGAACCTCGGTTGCGTAATAGGCACACGACGACCCAGTGCACTGGGCATCCAGACCTGGAATCTTCGTCCAGACGGGCGGGTTGACCCGGTACCAAGCTCCGAGTGCAATCGCTCCAGCTGCAAGACCTGCGAGGACCACGAAGAGCCGCCACACATTCCTCGACACCGTTCCGCGTGCGCGAAGAACGACGAGGCACAGCACGGGAAAGACCAGGTAGACCTGTTCCTCGAGCGAAAGGCTCCACAGGTGTTGCAGTGGATTACCAAGCCCGAACAGTCCGCCGTAATCCTTGCCAGCAGCCTGGAGATACACGTTCTCGAAATAGGCAAGACCCGAGAACCACTCCCAGACTGCGAGCCTTCGCCCCGATCCTGGAAAGAGCGTCCAGACAAGTGCTACGAGAAGCAGCACGATGAACGATGCTGGAAAGAGGCGTCGAGCTCTCCGCTCGTAGAAGCGCCTCAACGAGATCGATCCCGACGAGCTCCACTCCGCGACCATCAATCGTGTGATCAAGAATCCCGACAGTGTGAAGAACATGGACACCGTGAGTTCTCCGCCGGTCATCCACGTGATGCTGTGGTGGTACATCAACACGATGACGACCGCGATACCGCGCAGTCCATCGAGAGCCGGGAGATGCCCGAGACGAGTGTCCAATCGTGACTCAGACATGTCGGACTGAGGTTAGTTCGATCGCTTCAGTCCCCGTGTCCTGGACCGAGATCCGATCGCTCAAGGACACGGCGTCGATCACTCGACGAGACGCAGCCCGCTCGGGGCAATCGAGGGCTCGGTGTTCGGCAACTCGACGACGAACTCGGTTCGATGGGCTGCAAACAAGTGCTCCGAGACGAGAACTGCTCCGCCATGGGCATCACTCGTCACTCGGCGACACCGCAGAATCGGTGATCCTGGCGGCACTCCGAGAAGCCGAGCATCGTCCTTGGTCGCCGCGTCAGCCCCAATAGTTTGCGTCGCCTTGGCGAAGGGAATGTCAAGCAGTTCGTAGAACGGTGATCGCTCGACATCCGCTCGCGACAAGTGCTGTCCGAGATCAGCTCGACACCACACCGTCACGACCGCAAACGGCTCCCCATCAGCAAGGTTCAATCGCTTGACTCGAAGGACATCGCTCGTGTCCAAAACGCGACTGATGTCCTCTGAAGCAGCTTCGAATGCGAACTCGAGAATCTGCCTCTCCGGTTTGATTCCACTGTCGATCAGTTGTCCCTCGATCGTGCCGAGTCGCGCGGTGCTCTGACGGAGAGGCGCCACGGCGACGAACCATCCGAACCCCTGCCGGGCGTCGACGAGCCCTTCGTCGCGCAGAACTTCGAGAGCCCGGCGAATCGTGACCCGGCTTGCGCCATAGGTGTCTCCCAAGTCCGCTTCCGAGGGTAGGAGTCGACCCGCTGCGAGAGCACCGGACGACACTTGACGACGCAGATCGTCGGCAATCGATTGATAGCGGATCTCGCGCACACTTGTATTGTACTTGTCTCATATCTATACTTCGACCATGACTGCAGCCACCGCCGGAACTCCCATCGCTCTCGTCGACAAGGTCTACGCATCGCTCAGCGCCAATGTGTCAATCGGGCGCTCGCGTCTCGGCCGTCCTTTGACATTGGCTGAGAAAATCCTCATCAACCACCTCGTCGACCCATCGAACCAGGAGATGGAGCGCGGCATCAGTTACGCCGATTTTGCACCGGACCGTGTCGCAATGCAGGACGCCACAGCACAGATGGCCCTTCTCCAGTTCATGACCGCTGGCCTGCCGACGACCGCAGTGCCATCGACCGTGCACTGCGACCATCTGATCCTCGCAAAGGTCGGCGCCAAGATCGACCTTGGAGTTGCCATCGACGACAACCGCGAAGTCTTCGACTTCTTGAAGAAGGTGTCGGCGAAATACGGCATCGGTTTCTGGGGACCCGGAAGCGGAATCATCCACCAAGTCGTTCTCGAGAACTACGCGTTTCCCGGTGGCATGATGATCGGCACTGACAGCCACACACCGAACGCGGGTGGTCTCGGCATGGTCGCGATCGGCGTCGGAGGAGCAGATGCTGTCGATGTCATGACCGGCTTCCCCTTCAATGTTCGCTGGCCCAAAGTCATCGGCGTCCGCCTCACCGGGACGTTGAGTGGATGGTCCTCTCCCAAGGACGTCATCTTGGAAGTTGCACGCGTCCTCACCGTCGAAGGTGGCACCGGAGCAATCGTCGAGTATTTCGGCCCAGGCGCGGACTCCATCTCGGCTACAGGCAAGGCGACGATCTGCAACATGGGTGCCGAGATCGGTGCAACCTGCTCCGTCTTCCCCTATGACCACAACATGGCGGCCTATCTCAAGGCCACCGGCCGCAAAGACATTGCCGATGCTGCCGACAAAGTTGCTTCAGACCTTCGACCCGATGACGGCGCCCACTACGACAAACTCATCGAAATCGATCTGGATCAATTGAAGCCATTGATCAACGGTCCCCACTCCCCCGACCGCGCTCATCGTGTCGGCCGCGAACTCGGCGATGCCGCCCGCGAGAACGAATGGCCATTGGAGATCTCGGCCGCATTGATTGGATCGTGCACCAACTCGTCCTACGAGGACATCACCCGCGCTGCGTCGATCGCTCGCCAAGCAGCTGCTCGAGGCCTCAAGGCCCAGTGCGAACTCCTCATCAGCCCCGGCTCGGAACAGATTCGCGCAACGATCGAGCGAGACGGATTGATGGCCGACCTCGAAGCTGTCGGCGCAACGGTTCTCGCGAACGCCTGCGGACCTTGCATCGGCCAGTGGGAGCGATCCAAAGAAGTCACCGACAAGCCGAACTCGATCGTCAACTCCTTCAACCGCAACTTCCCCAAGCGCAACGACGGCTCCGCGAACACCCTCAGTTTCGTCACGTCGCCTGACACCGTCATGGCGATCGCGCTGTCCGGTCGGATCGATTTCGATCCGACCAGCGACACTCTGACTGCACCCGATGGAACACAGGTTCGCCTCGACCCTCCGGTCGGCGAGGTTCTTCCCGATCGCGGTTACGACGCAGGCAGCAATACCTTCACTGCCCCGCCGGCCGATGGCTCATCGATCGTGGTGAACGTCGATCCATCGAGCAGCCGCCTGCAATTGCTCGAACCGTTCCCAGCCTGGGACGGCAAGGACTACCTCGGCCTTCCCGTCCTGATGAAGGCTCAGGGCAAGTGCACCACCGACCACATATCCGCTGCCGGAAAGTGGCTCACCTACCGCGGACATCTGGAGAACATCTCGGGCAACTTGTTCCTCGGCGCAGTGAATGCTTTCACCAGCGGAGTCGGCGA
>JBJTGN010000209.1:0-11317 GCA_046093905.1 Actinomycetota bacterium | reverse complement strand
CTCCCAGTGTTGTTGGAGAAGAGACAAGGAAACGGCGTGAAAGGTTCCCGCAGTGATCGAATCCTGAACCCCGAGGTTTCGCAGTCTGCGGCGAAGCTCTGCGGCAGCTTGTCGAGTAAAGGTGATGACCACGGTGTGCATCGGATCGGCGGTACCTTCGAGGCATCGCCGGGCAACTCGCCGTGTCAGGACCGAAGTCTTTCCCGATCCGGCACCGGCGATAACAGCGAGGAGCGGGGCATTCGACATCACAGCGCGCCTCTGCTCGGCATCGAGATCGCGGATGAGGTCACGTGTGGCGGTGGTCGAGGATGCAGCGGTACTCATCTCGGGTCGTGTACCAGGACCAATCACCCGATCATCGTAGGCGCCCGTTGTGGTGCAACAGGTTGGCGGATCCCGGCGGAATTTCGGACGAGTAATCTTGAGCAGATGAGTAACAAACCGAGGTTCTGGAACCCGTCCTTTCCCGAGAAGCTTCTCTTCGACGAAGAAGTCGTCGTTGTGGACCTGAAACCTCATTGGTGGCACTTCGCAAAGTCGACTGGTGCTGTCACCGTGTCGATGGCTGCACTGATCTGGGCGTCGACATGGGACGAGAGCAACTTTCTCGAAACGTGGGGAGGTGTCGTTCTTGCTGCTGCTTTCGCGGTGAGCGTGATTTGGCTCTCCGTCAGATGGTTGAAGTGGCGTTCGACGCACTTCGTGGTGACATCGGATCGGGTGATCTATCGGTCAGGAGTTCTCATCAAGCGTGGGATTGCCATCCCGCTGGAGCGCGTGAACAACATCAATTTTCATCAGACGATTCTCGAAAGGGTGATTCGAGCTGGAGATCTCCAGATCGAATCCGCTGGACAGGACGGCCAGCAGAATTTTTCCGATATCAAGCGACCTGCTGAAGTGCAGCGACTGATCCACGCACAGATCGAGGAGAACGACCAGCGCAGCCGAAATGGCACTTCCAGCTCGTCGGATACGGCATCGCAACTCGAAAAATTGGAAGGATTGCGAGACCGGGGAACTTTGACACAGGAGGAGTTCGAGCGCGAAAAGAACAAACTTCTCGGAAAGAGCTGATGTGTCATCGACGTCGGTCGATTCGATGGGAATGTCGGCTGCGTCAACGGAGCCGGAGAATCACGATGCAGCCCCCGAATCCTCCACCGGTCATGCGTGCACCGAGTACTCCCGGCTCGCGTAGAGCCGAATCGACTGCTGCATCCATGAGTGGCGTCGACGTTCCGAAATCCTGAGCCAAACTCGTATGGCTCTCGGTCATGAGCCGACCAGCCACATCGAAGATTCCCTCCTCTAGCGCACGTGCAAAGGCCTCGACACGTGCGTTTTCCGAGATGACGTGACGTGCTCGTCGTCTCAAGAGATCAGTTGGGAGTTGGTCCGAGTCACCAATCGAGGCGAGCCGAAGAGGCCCGATGGTGTCCTCGATGAGCCGACACTGCTCGACCCGTTCGGAGTACTCGCTGCCAACGAGAGTGCGAGCAACGATGAATCGATGCTCGATCTCGACAACCTCCGGTACAAGAATGTGCTCGACGTGCAGTGTCGAGCAGTCGATGAGAGTTGCATATCCAGGACGGCCAGCAACGATGCTCAATTGGTCCATGATTCCGCATGGCACTCCAGTCGCAGCATGCTCGGCACGTCGGCAGATCTGTGCCACGTCGACATCGTCGAACTGCGAATCTCGACCGAGAGCGATGCGAGCAGTAGCGACTTCGAGTGCAGCACTCGAAGTGAGTCCTGAACCAATGGGCAAAGTTGTTCGAATCGAACCCGAGAAACCGCGTAGCTCGACCCCGAGTGAACGCAGTTCGAAGAGAACGCCGGCTGGATACCGGGCCCAATGCGGGTCGATCTCCCGGGCCGATCGAGCATCGAGTGGAATCGTTGCTGTGCCATGCGTGTCGGAGTCGAGGACCCAGGTGTCTTCATCAGTGAAGTTCCCGCTGATCGACGTCTGGAGATCGACGACCATTGGAAGGACGAGCCCACCTGTGTAATCGGTGTGATCGCCAATCAAGTTGACGCGACCGGGTACACGGACCGAAATCGATGACGCGTTGGCAGGCACGATTCGATCAGGAGAGTCGGAGAGTTTGACTGAAGCGCTCGAGGGCGTCCTGGTCGAAGGGAGCGCGCAGAGCAATATTGATCTGGTCAGCTCCTGCTTCGATGAACTGGCCGATGCGATCGATGACCTGTTCGTCGCTGCCGGTCAACACTCCGGGTCGAACTCCTTCAGCGAGCATGCCGAATTGCGCGTGCAGACTCTCTTCGGTCCATGCGATACCGAGATTCACCGTCCGGCGAACGTCTCGCGGATTACGTCCAACGGATTCGCAATGCTCTGTGAGAACCGCACTCTTGTGGGCGAAAGTTTCCGGCGCCACGAACGGCACGTTCCATCCATCTGCGAAGCGTGCAGCGATACTCAACGTTCGCTTTTCGCCACCGCCGCCGATCCAGATCGGAATTCGCTTTTGTAGCGGTCGAGGTTCATTGCGAGCTTGGGAGAGGGAGAACCACTCTCCATCGAAATCGGTGACTTCGTCGTGGAGGAGTCCGCGGACGCATCGAGCCGCTTCTTCGAGTTGGTTCATACGTACCTTGATCGGGGGAAAATCGATGCCGTACGCGTCGTATTCGACCTGGGCCCAGCCTGCACCGAGACCCATATCTGCGCGTCCACCCGAAATATGGTCGATCGCAGTGATCATCTTGGCGAGGACCGCAGGGTGGCGGTACCCGATCGAATACACGAGTGATCCGACACGAACACGTGAAGTGGAGGCAGCCAGAGCTGCGTGCATTGCTACTGCCTCATAGCAGGCTGCGTCATCGGGTTTCCCCGTTGCGCCGTAGAAATGGTCCCAGATCGAGATCCAGTCGAATCCGATCTCATCGATGCGTCGCCAGAGTGGTTCGAGGACGTCGTACGAGGTGTGCTGAAGTCCCGTGTGGACTCCAAACCTCACATCGGGGAACATTCCAGATGACATGTGATCACGGTAGCCGCTCGAGCCAGTCCGGATTCCCGGTGGAGTGGTGGCATCGCTAAGGTCGAGTCGTGGCGCGCGCTGTGGTTCAATCCAATTCCGGTCCCCTCGACATCGAGTACGAGACGATGGGTTCGCCCCTCGACCCGCCGATGCTCCTTGTCATGGGCTTCACAGCTCAGATGATCGTCTGGCCCGATCCATTCTGCACTCGGTTGGTGGATCGTGGCTTCCACGTGATCCGATTCGACAATCGAGACTGCGGACTCTCGAGCAAACTCGATGGAGTTTCAGTCGACCCAAACGCAGTCATGCATGCCCGGTTGTCCGGCACCGAGTTGCCGCCCGTTCCGTACACGCTGTCCGATATGGCATCGGACGCAATTGGACTTCTCGATCACCTCGGAATCGGTGCGGCGCACATCGTCGGAGCATCGATGGGCGGCATGATCGCGCAGACAATGGCAATCGAGCATCCTCAGCGCGTGAGGTCTCTCACCTCGATCATGTCGATGACGGGAGAGCTCGAGTACGGATCACCTACTCCTGAAGCTGGAGAAGTTCTGCTCGCTGAACCCCCCGCCGATCGGCAGGCCTATATCGACAGCAGTGTCAATGCCCGCGTTTGGCAATCACGTCGATACTTCGACGAGAAGCGGGTGCGTGAAGACGCAGCGCGCGGATACGACAGGTCCTTCTATCCCGAGGGAGCAGCTCGTCAGTTGGCAGCGATCTACGCGAGTGGTTCTCGAGCAGATGGACTGAGTGAACTTCGCGTTCCCACTCTCGTGGTGCACGGCACCGACGACACTTTGTTGCAGCCCGATGGCGGACGTCGCACTGCGGAGCTCGTCCCGGGCTCTTCGTTGTTGATGCTTGCCGACATGGGACACGATCTTCCCGAGCCGCTACAGCCGATGATTACGGGAGCAATTGCCGAACACGCCGTGTTGGCCGACGCTTCACGAATCGCTGCGGACGGATAGGGTCCGAACCAGCGGGGCTGAATACGATCGGACCATGACTGGTCCACTTCAAGGTTTTCGTGTCATCGAGATTGCCGGTATCGGCCCCGGTCCGTTCGCGGCGATGTTGCTTGCGGACATGGGCGCCGAAGTGATCAGGGTCGAGCGCAGCCAAGCGGTTCGAGGCCCTGCTCCAGCCACCCCGAGTCAGGATGTCCTTCAACGAGGACGCCGGAACGTTGCGATCGATTTGAAGAATCCTCAGGGGGTCGAGACGCTCCTGCGCTTGGTGGAGTCGGCTGATGCTCTCATCGAAGGATTTCGCCCTGGAGTCATGGAACGCCTCGGTGTCGGTCCGGACGTGTGCCAGAGCAGAAATCCTCGTCTCGTCTTCGGTCGCATGACTGGCTGGGGTCAAACGGGCATGTACGCGCAAGCCGCAGGCCACGACATCAACTACATCTCTCTCGCAGGAGCCTTGGCGCATTTCGGTCGGGCAGGTGAGGCGCCCGTTCCTCCGATCAACATGGTGGGGGATTTCGGTGGAGGAGGAATGTTCCTGGCCTTCGGTGTGGTGTGTGCGCTGTTGGAGGCTTCCAAGAGCGGCAAAGGCCAAGTCGTCGATGCTGCAATGGTCGACGGAACCTCTGTCTTGATGTCGATGTTCTGGGCATTCTCGCAGATGGGAATGCACGACGAGAACAATCGTGGAACGAATCTGCTCGATACGGGTGCACACTTCTACGACGTGTACGAGTGTGCAGACGGAAAATATGTCTCGATCGGCTCGATCGAGCCGCAGTTCTACGCCGAGCTACTGCGACTCACAGGTCTCGACGGGGATGCCGAGTTCAAGAACCAGATGGACAAGTCCCAGTGGCCACACTTGAAGCAGCGAATAGCCGATGTCTTCCGTTCGAAGACTCGTGATGAGTGGTGTGCGCTCATGGAGGCCACCGATGTCTGCTTTGCGCCAGTGCTGACGATGAGTGAGGCAGCTGCGCACCCGCACAACATCGAACGACAGATGATCGTCGAAGTTGCCGGTATGAAGCAGCCCGCTCCGGCACCTCGCTTCTCACGTACGAAGGCCGAGATCTCGCGTCCGCCTGCTCATCCAGGCGAGCATTCGCGCGAAATTCTTTCGGACTGGGGCTTTGCTCCGAGTGACATCGATGCTCTGATTGCAGACGGTGCTGTGGTCGACGCGTGAGCACACTCGTTTGTTTCCACGCCCATCCCGACGACGAATCCATTGGAACCGGCGGATCCATCGCTCGGGCTGTCGATGAGGGACACAACGTTGTGATCGTGATGGCAACCGATGGGCGTCATGGCGAGACACCGGCAGACCTTGCGCAGAAGGAATCTCTCGTCGATCGCCGGCGCGCCGAGACCGAGGCATCGGCGAATGTGCTCGGAGCCATGGAGGTTCGCTGGCTCGGCTATCACGACAGTGGTATGACGGGATGGCCGCAGAATCAGCACCCCGAGGCTTTCATGAGGGCGGATATCGATCAGGCAGCGGGCCGACTCGCAGACATCTTGGGCGAGGTCGGTGCAGATGTGCTGACGTGTTACGACTGGCACGGAGGTTACGGTCACCCTGATCACATCCAAGTGCATCGAGTGGGTCATCGTGCCGCACAGATTCTTACTGACAGCGGTCGATCGATTCGCCTGCTCGAGTCGACGATGAATCGATCGCGCTTGGCGGAAATGATCCGTGCGAGCGGAGAATCCGAGTTCGATCCCAACGCGCCCGCAGATGACGGAAATCCTTTCGGGACTCTCGAGGAGGACATCACGATGGCTGTCGACGTGAGTCGCTATGTCGAAGCGAAGAGAGCTTCGATTGCGTGTCACGCGAGCCAGGTCACCGATAGCAGCATGTTCCTCCAGATGCCTCCGGAGATGTTCACGATCGCTTTTGGGACTGAATGGTTCATCGAACCCGGACAGCCCGGCGGGGCAGCTCCTGGGTGGTTCATGTGACCGATCAGCTGGTCCCGGACGATCGAGTTGCCCGACTCCACCTCGTGCGTCACGGTCGGGCCGCCGCCGGATGGGACACCGATCTCGATCCTGGTCTCGACGACATCGGTCGAAAGCAGGCAGCGGAGACAGCAGAACACTTGTCTCGTCTCGACCGAATGGACATCGTGTCGAGTCCTCTGCGGCGCTGTCAGGAGACAGCGGCAGCGTTGTCTCGCCTTTGGGCTGATCGACCCATTGCTATCGAGCCCCGAGTTGCCGAAATCCCGTCACCACACGGCGTTCCGATGTCGGAGCGAGTCGAATGGCTGCGTGGCGTGATGACGGGAACGTGGTCCGATCTCGACGAACCGTTCCGAGCATTTCGTCGTGACATCGTGACGTATGTCTCCGGCTTGACGGCGGACACGGTGATCTTCAGTCATTTCATTGCAATCAACGTCGTTGTCGGAGAGTGCCTCGGTGACGATTCGGTGGTGATCGACAGTCTCGACAATGCATCTGTGACTGTTGTGGACATCGATACGAATGGCGGATTGCACATCGTCGAACGCGGGCGGCAAGCCAACACCTTGATTCGCTGATCAGGCAGAATGTGACGGTGCCGTTCACCATCGTTCGTCCATCTCGACAGCGCCGAAACAATCGTGTGGGCATTGTTGCTCTGATGTCCATGATCACCGTTCTGTCGTCGTGCGGGCTCGGAAACTCATCGAGCGATGACCTCCAGCCTCTGCCGACGTCAGTCACGACGACAACGACTGCGTCGACACTTGCGCCCTTGACATCGACGTCGTCGAGTGCTCCGACGAGTTCCAGCACGACGTCGACGTCGACCACCGTGGCGAGCGTCGATGATCTGAAACTGTGGTCCGGAGGAATCGGCGACGTTCGCTTCGGTGTCGATCCCGACGGAGTCGTCTCCTATATGAAGAAGCGACTCGGTGAGCCAACTGAAGACAGCGGATATGTCGACTCCTACTCGGCATTCGGTTCGTGTCCAGGTTCTCGGGTGCGCGGTGTTCGCTGGGGAGATCTGCTGCTTCTCTTCGGTGACGAAAGCACAGTGGTCGATGGTCGGCTGCACTTCTTTTCGTGGAAGTACGGACCGATGTCCGGCAGCTCTCTTGTTCCACCGAATTTGAAGACCGAGGGGGGCGTGACGATCGGTTCCACAGTTTCTGATCTTCGCCGGCTCCATCCATCGGTCGAGATCTTCTCCGATGAGATCTTCGGTGCGGGTTTCGAAATCGAGCGGACTCTGTCTGGCACGTTGTCGAGTACGGAGTCCTCTGGTCGTGTGACAGTTCTCTATGGCGGCATCACCTGTGGTGAGTGATGTGAAGGCGGTCGTCGGTGTGAAATGTACGGCGTCATCACTCGACCGCTAGCGTCTGACAAGTCATGACTGCATTGATGTTGCTCGATCTTCACACGTCTTGGGCGTGGTTCGTGATCATCGCCAATGGACTTGCGGGTCTGTGGGCGCTGTGTGCCCACCGGTTCGAGTCGATGCGAACGAGGGCGCTGTGGTTCTTCACAGGACTTGCCCAGGTGACGATTTTCGTGCAGGTCGCGTTCGGAGTTGCGCTCGTCAACCGCAACAAACTCGAGTTTCCCTCGTTCCACGCGTTCTACGGTTTCGTCGGGGTGATCGCTGTTGCAATCATCTACAGCTACCGCAACCAGATGAAGCACAAGCTGTACTTGCTATACGGCTTCGGGGGCCTCTTCTTGATGGGCCTCGGCATTCGAGCCATGCTCGTCGGGCAGTCGTAACGTCTCGTCGCTCGAGGACGAGCGGACGTCTCCCGAATCATCTCACCTGTGAGCCACCACTCGGGTGACCCGCAGGTGCAGACCATTGGCCGTTCAGAGCGCCGAGGCGAGAGCCCTGAGGTGATCCGTGAGCTGGTTCGGCAGTTTGGGTCCGAACTGATTGAAGTGCTCCTCGATCTGGGGAATGGCCGATTTCCAGCCGGCAACGTCCACCTTCATGAGTTCGTCGAGGTCGGCATCATCGATGTCGAGACCATCGACGTCGAGAGCCCCGGATGCCGGTAGCAGACCGATCGGGGTCGACACAGCGTCCGCGCTTCCGTTGATGCGCTCGAACACCCATTTCAGCACTCGGCTGTTCTCGCCGAATCCTGGCCAAAGGAATCGGCCGTTCTCATCACGGCGGAACCAGTTGACGAAGAAGATCTGCGGGAGCTTCGACTGATCGGACTTCGATCCGATCGACAGCCAGTGAGCGAAGTAGTCCGCCATGTTGTACCCGCAGAAGGGGAGCATCGCCATCGGATCGAATCGGAGATTTCCGACGGCCCCCTGCTGGGCGGCTGTTGTCTCGCTCGCCATGATCGACCCGAGGAAGACGCCGTGTTCCCAATTGAAAGCCTGAGTCACGAGCGGAACGGTTGTACGACGGCGTCCTCCGAACAGGATTGCCGAAATCGGAACGCCTGCAGGATCTTGCCACTCAGGTGCGACCGAGGGGCACTGCTCTGCGGGGGCTGTGAAACGTGCATTGGGGTGAGCCGCCGGTGTATCCGTTTCCGGAGTCCATGCGTTGCCCTTCCAATCCGTTGCCCGAGCAGGAGCCTGATCGGTCATGCCTTCCCACCACACGTCTCCATCGGAGGTCAACGCAGTGTTCGTGAAGATGCAATTGCCCCACAGCGTGTGCATGGCATTTGCATTGGTGTCGAACCCTGTTCCTGGGGCGACTCCGAAGAATCCCGCCTCGGGGTTGATTGCATAGAGGCGACCATCGGATTCGAACTTCATCCAGCAGATGTCGTCACCGATCGTTTCGGCCTTCCAACCCGGAATCGTGGGAACGAGCATCGCAAGGTTGGTTTTGCCACACGCCGACGGGAATGCAGCAGCGATGTACTCCGACTCACCCTGAGGACTGGTCAACTTGAGAATCAGCATGTGCTCGGCGAGCCATCCGTCATCACGGGCCATGACCGATGCAATTCGGAGGGCGAAGCACTTCTTGCCGAGCAAGGCGTTGCCGCCGTATCCGGATCCGAACGACCAAATTTCACGCGTCTCGGGAAAATGCACGATGTATTTGTTGTCCGGATTGCATGGCCACGCAGAATCGGCTTGACCGGGGGAAAGGGGAGCACCGACTGAGTGCAAGCACGGCACCCAATCCTTCGTTCCGAGAACATCCAGGGCACCCTGTCCCATACGCGTCATGATGCGCATGCTGACCGCGACATAAGCGGAATCGGTCAGTTGAACGCCGATGTGGGCGATCGGCGAGCCGAGTGGACCCATGCTGAACGGCACCACGTACAGGGTGCGACCCTTCATGCTTCCTGCGTAGAGGCTTGTCAACTCTGCGCGCATCTGAGCTGGATCGCGCCAGTTGTTGCTGGGTCCTGCGTCCTCTTCCTTCTGCGAGCAGATGAATGTGCGGTCCTCGACACGAGCAACGTCACCTGGGTCGCTGTGTGCCCAGTAGCTGTTCGGTCGCTTCGCCTCGTCGAGTTTGAGGAAGGTTCCACTGTCGACGAGTTGCTGACACAGGCGGTCGTACTCTTCGGCTGAACCATCGCACCAATAGATGTCATCGGGCTGCATGACTGCTGCCCAGTCGTCGACCCACTTCTTCAAACGCTCGTTTGTTGTGGTTCCGCTCATGAGTGCTCCTTCAGCGTGGTCTGCCGTGGATAGGGGGGGAGTGTGATTGGCTACAGGAACGTGTGTGGCGAAAAAGCCCAGGCCACCAGTATCGATTTATCACGCTCACAGGATTGCCCCACAACTCGGAAGGGCAAAGCCTTCGAGGTCGTGATCGGGGATCGAGCAGTGATGACCGGGCGCCTGGAGATGGTTCTCCTCACGCCTTAATCTTGCCCTCTGCCCCACGGCGATCCAAGTACGTGACGGTGGAGAATCGGTTCGAGAGGTGTGACTTTGCTCGCTTGTTCCCAGGTTGTGGGAGTGGACCGATCGAGCCTCAGAAGCCCGGGGTACCCATGTCGACTTCGGAGCCGAGTCGCAGCCGAGTGGCCAATCCATCGGCGGTCATGTCGAAGACGACACGCTGGCCAGGACGTAATGTCCGCAAAATGCTGCCTGCGAGGGCATCCTCGTGAAGTTCGACCTCGCGTAAGTCCGAGTCGGTCAGAATGATTCCGGTGCGAGTGCCCGGATCGAAGGCTTTGATGACGCCCTGCACGGCGTCACTTGGCCGCTGCGGGAGTCGATCGGCCGACCTTGGTGACCTTTCCCGCGCGGATGCAGCTGGTGCAGACGTAGAGGCGGCGGGGTGAACCGTTCACGAGAGCACGCACACGCTGAATATTCGGATTCCAGCGGCGCTTGGTGCGGACGTGGGAGTGCGACACGGACATGCCCCACGACGGGCGCTTGTTGCAGATTTCGCAGACTGCGGCCATGGCACGCACTTCCTTCGATCAGTTGTGTCGAACGGGTCACGAGCGGTCGAAACTCGACGTCACGTCGTGTTTCCCTGATTTCGGCTCGTCGGTGCCCGTCCGAGGGTTCATTGGACTTCATGGAGCCTACCAGCGAAAAGGTTTGCCCCCAAGCAGTACCATCGGGCGAGTGAATCCGAGAGTCAAGACCCCTGAGGGGTCGACCGAGAGTTTCGACGCCGAGCGCCTCCGCAGAACGGTGGTGACCTTCCGGGACGCGGTCAAGGCCCATGCTCCCCGAATCAATCGGCTCAACGTCTATCCGGTTCCCGATGGTGACACGGGAACCAACATGGCCAGAACCCTCGACGCCGTCGTGGCCGAACTCGATCAGGCGGATCCCGATATCGAACCGACGTGTCGAGCGATTTCGCACGGCTCGCTGATGGGTGCCCGCGGGAACTCGGGTGTCATTCTGTCCCAGATCCTGCGCGGGCTGTCGGCGAAGCTGTCCACGAAGGCCTCGAGCACTGCGAGCGAATTCGCTGATGCTCTGAGCGCCGCATCGACGGCTGCATATCAAGCCGTCCTGAAACCGATCGAAGGCACGATCCTCACGGTGGTGCGCGAGGCGAGTGAAGCAGCGCGTACGACAGCCGCATCGGGCGAGGGTCTTGGGGCCACGCTGCGCGCAGCGCGGGATGCGGGACGCGCCGCTCTCGATCGCACGCCTGAAATGTTGCCGGTCCTGAAAGATGCCGGAGTGGTTGATGCAGGCGGCGCCGGTTTTCTTCTTCTCCTCGACGCGGCGCTGAACGTTGTCGACGGAGAGCCCATGCCGGAGCCCGAGACTGCAGAAGAGTCGGCAGCACTCGAGAAGCATTCGGTCGTTTCGGCTTCTCTCACTGCTCCCGACCATCATGACGAGAACTCCGTC